>DATCQR010000023.1:0-2642 GCA_036569405.1 Candidatus Limnocylindria bacterium | reverse complement strand
GGCTCGACGGCGACGAGCCGCCGCAGGCCGTGCTCAGCAGGAGCGCGAGGAGGACGATGGCTGTTCGCAGCACGGTTGCGGGAGCCTAACCCGCTCGGAGAGGCGCGTCAAGGGCTTGCCCGGGAGTGGCAGCCGCAGGATTCGTTCGCCTGCTTGCGTTAGACTAGGTGATAGTGGTATTGGTATTGCTGCTCGAGCTGCTCGATAAGTTCCGCGGCGCCTGGAAGGCGCTGTTGGTCGGCTTCGATCGGCAGCGGGCGGCGGCGGGCTCCCAACCGGAGTCCCGCTCCAACCGCAGAGCCTTCTGAGCAGAGCGGCTCTCTGGTCACCGAAAACGCCTCTTTAGGCTGGCTTCACGTTTGCGCGCGAGGATGGGAGTTACCTCTCCTCCGCAGAGAAGCCCCGGTCACCCTCCGGGGCTTTCTCATTTCCAGGACCGACCGGACCGCCCTTCAGGTTCGCTTAACGATCGCTTCAGCCTTCTCGGCGAACCTGATCGGCGCGATGATGGCGCGGCGATTTGTCAGCCGGTTTGTCGTGGTTGTCGGCGGGATGGGCGCGCTCGGCTACATCCTGGGTTACGCGGCGCGCGTGCCGGAGCTCCGCGGCCTCAGCACCGATCAGCAGGCTTGGGCGGTCTTCGCCCTCGGCCTGATCGCCGCCATCCTGCTTCTCTTCCGGGCGGCCCAGGTCGGCGAGGTCAGCCCATGAGGCGCGGCACGTCCTAGGCGATCTGCGCGAGCAGTGCCGTGTTGTGCACGGCGACCAGCACCAGGCCGATCACCGAGAGTTGGATCGCGCGCCAGACGAAGCTGTGGGCGGCGCGGGCCTGGAAGGAAGGGTGAGCCTCGGCGTACCGCTTCAGGACCAGGCAGGCGATCGCCATCGCGGCGACGAGCAGCTGCTTCAGTCCGAAGACGAGCCACAAACCGCCGTGGCTGAGCAGCGCGGCAACCAGACGATTGGCTTCCACTCCTCCGTGTGCCATGGCGACCCCCGTGGTGATGACATCGGCCACCTGCGCACCGGCCAGGAGCAGGATCCAGATGGCGAGGACACGGCTGGAAGGGGAGCGGAGATGAGCGTGCATCTACTAGAAAAGATGATAGCGACACTACCGCAAACGCCAGAGCATCCAAGTGGAAAACAAACCGGCCGGTTGCCGGCCGGTGCCGGGTTAGGGCTGGGGCGGCTTGCCGGGCAGGCGACGCCACTGGCGCGGTCCCACCCCGGCGCTCGGGTTGCCCGGCACGAACATGACGGCTCCCGGGTCGACCATGCAGAGGTCCTTGCGCACCACGCTGCGATCCCCCGTGCTCGGGTGCTCCACCACGACCGTCCGCTCGAGGACCGCGCGGACCCGCACCGCTTCGCCATCGACGACCGCGTCGAAACCGCCGCCGACCTCGTGGTTGGCGGGCGGCACGATGGTCGCCAGGGGGATCAGTTCAGTAGTGCTGCTCATGTAGTGGACACCTCGAAATTGCACCGGCCTGCTTGCGCACGCGCGGGGACGACCGGCTGGGGAGCACGAAACTGGAGAATTCTACCAAATCCGGCGCGAGCATCCGTTCGATGCGGGCCGACCGGCCCGGGGTTTCAGGCTCCGACCAGCTCCGGTAGCCGCGCTGTCCAGTCGAGCTCGACGCCGAAGGCGCGGGCGAAACGATCGGCATAGGCACGAGCGGCTGTCTCGGTCGACAGGCGGCTCCCCTTGAGATGCTCGACGGAGGTCGCCTTCTTGTCGGCGATACCGCAGGGGACGATGCCCTCGAAGTACTCGAGGTCGGTGGTCAGGTTGAGCGCAAAGCCGTGGCTGACCACGCCCCCGTTGAACTTGACGCCGATCGCGGCCACCTTGGCATCGCCGACCCAGACACCGGTGAGGCCGGGCACGGCGGCTCCCACCAGTCCCTGCTCCGCCAGGTAGTCGATCAGCGACGCCTCCAGCGTTCGCAGGTAGACGAGGAGGTCGAGGCCGTGCCGGGCGAGGTCGAAGATCGGATAGCCCACCAGCTGGCCGGGCCCGTGATAGGTCGCGTCACCGCCCCGATCGGACCAGACGAGGTCGACCGCGCGCCGCTCGCGCTCCGCCTCGTCCCAGAGCAGGTGCTCGGCCGTTCCCTTCCGACCCATCGTGTAGACGTGGGGATGCTCGAGCAACAGGAGGGTGTCAGGCGCCTCGCCGGCGCGCACCTGCTCGACGAGGGACCGCTGCAGGTCCCACGCCTGGCGATAGGGGACGCTACCCAGCCAGCAGCTTCTGACCCGGGGTCGGGACCTGTTCATCGGCGTGGTAGGAGGAGCGGACGAGGGCGCCCGACTCGACGTGGCGAAAACCCATCGCGAGGGCCTGCTCGCGCAATGTCGCGAACTCCTCGGGACGGTAGAAGCGTTGGACCTCGGCGTGCTTCTTGGTCGGCCGCAGGTACTGGCCGACGGTAAGGACGTCGATGTCATGCTCGCGCATATTGCGGAAGACCTGGAGCAGCTCGTCGGACGACTCGCCGAGGCCGACCATGACGCCCGACTTGGTGACCATCTCCGGCCGCAGCGCTTTGACATGACGCAGCAGCCCGAGGCTGTTCGCGTAGACCGCCTTGGGCCGTATGCTCGGGTAGAGCCGGGGGACGGTCTCGGTG
>DATCQR010000022.1:0-2572 GCA_036569405.1 Candidatus Limnocylindria bacterium | reverse complement strand
GTTCGAGCGCTACCTGCACTGGCTGGAGCTGGCCCGCGAGCTCCTCGCGGATCGTCTCGATGCGGCCGGCGACGCGGCACCAAGGGATGCGCTCGAGCGGATAGCCAAGCAGGACCTCCTCCTGACGGCCCAGCTCGGCGGCTCGCCGACGGAGATTGGCGGTGAGCTGGTCGACCGCCTGTACCAGGCACGGGACGGACTGACCGCGGCGCTGGAGGGTGCGGGCGCCATGGGCGACGGCGTGCGGCGTGCGGTTCGGCTGGCGATCGCCGATGACCTCCGTCTCGCCGATCACCTCGCCGATCAGCTCGCAGGAGCTGCCAGCTGATCGCACCATCCGGCCCGAAGCGGGTCCGCCACGCTGGCGACTGGCCCATCCCCGAGCCCCGCCGCGCCCCGCCGGGCACTGATCTGCGCGCCCTGCAGGATGCCATGCCACTCTGCGACGGCGGCTCGCGGCCGGTCCTTTCGGGCGATGGGAGCGAGCCGGCGATGCTGATCGGGCAGGCCCCCGGGTGGCGCGAGATCGAGACGGGCCTGCCGTTCGCGCATGACGCCGGCAAGCGACTGGCCGGGTGGCTGGCGCTGGCCGGGATCAGCGTCGACGACTTTCGCTCGCGCTGGTACGTGACCTCGGTCGGGAAGTGCTACCCGGGGCGGCGGCCGGGTTCATCGGTCGATTCGCCGCCCTCACGCGGCGAGGTGCTGCGCTGGTCGCCCTACCTCGAAAGCGAAGTGCGCCTCGTCGCCCCGCGGTTGATCGCGCTGGTCGGTGGCCTGGCGCATCGCCATGCATTCGGTGCGAGCGCCCGGCTGGACGACCTGGTCGGGAAAGAGCTCGCCTGGGACGCGGCGCCGGGCGCATCGGTCATTGCGCTGCCGCACCCGTCGGGGGCGTCAACCTGGCTGAATGACCCGGCGCGTATCGAGCTCTGGCGACGGGGGATCGAGCTGCTGGCCGCTCGCTGGCAGGCGCTCCGCGAGGCATCGTGAACCGGGAGACCCGGATCGGCGTCGGGCTGGTCGCCGCCCTCGGCGCGCTTGTGTTCGTGATGCTGGTGGTCGGCTCGCTCGGTGAGCCGCGGCCGGAGCTGACGGAGTACCCGGTCGGCGAGATCCTGGCGCAGCAGGATCGGGCCGCACAGCATCACGCTACCGTGCTGCGGATCGTGGGCTGGTACGCCGAGCTGGCCGGTGACTGCGTCGGCGATCACGGGGGAGTGGACGCGTCCGTCGCCTGGCTCCAGCGCGATTGCCCCCTGCGGGTGCTTCTCAGCCAGCAGCCGAGCGAGGACGTGACCCAGGCCGAGCTGGAGCGGGACGGCCTGCGGCTGGCGGCTCCCGATGGCCGGCCCTTCCCATCCAGGGCGCAGCCGGGAGGAGCGAACCTGCGGCTCCAGCAGCTCATCTTCACCGGCCATTTCGACGACCCAGCCGCGACGAAATGCGTCCCGGATCGCGCGGACCGCTGCCGCAATACGTTCGTCGTCAGCACCTACGACGGCCTGCTGCGGTAGGCTGAACCGAACAGGCGTTCACATCGGTCTGATATCATCGACCCAATGCCTTCCGACCGCATCGTCGTGCGTGGCGCGCGCGAACACAACCTCAAGAACCTCGACGTGGAGATGCCGCGCGACCGGTTGATCGTGATCACCGGGCTGTCGGGCAGTGGCAAGAGCAGCCTTGCCTTCGACACCATCTACGCCGAGGGACAGCGACGCTACGTCGAGTCGCTGAGCGCCTACGCGCGCCAGTTCCTGGGGCAGATGGAGAAGCCCGACGTCGACCAGATCGACGGGCTCAGCCCCGCGATCAGCATCGACCAGAAGGGCTCCAGCCGGAACCCGCGCTCGACAGTCGGCACCGTGACCGAGGTGTACGACTACCTGCGACTCCTCTTCGCGCGGATCGGTCGCATGCACTGCCCGATCTGCGGCCGCGAGATCGCCCGCCAGACGGTGGAGCAGATCATCGACCAGCTCTACGAGCTCCCCGACGGGACGCGGCTGATGCTGCTGGCACCGCTGGTCCGCGACCGCAAGGGCGAGCACGAGAAGCTCCTCGCCGGCGCGAAGCAGGGTGGTTTTGTCCGGGTCCGGGTGGACGGCGAGTTTCGCGACCTGGACGAGGAGATCGACCTCGACAAGAAGTTCAAGCACTCGATCGAGATCGTTGTCGACCGCCTGGTGGTTCGTCGGACCGACGACGACGGCACTCCCCGGCCCGATGCCGCCCGAATGGCCGACTCGATCGAGACCGCCCTCCGGCTCTCGGACGGGACACTCATGGTCCACCTCCCCGACGAGGGGCCGAAGGGAAGCGACCGGCTCTACAGCGAGCGGTATGCCTGTCCCGAGCACGGGGGCAGCTTCGAGGAGCCGGCGCCCCGCAACTTCAGCTTCAACTCGCCGCATGGTGCCTGCCCGGCCTGCACGGGGCTCGGCAACCGGCTCGAGATCGATCCCGACCTGGTCCTGCCCAATCCGTCGCTCTCACTGGCGGAGGGCGCGGTCCTGCCGTGGCGGCGCATGGTCGCGACGGCATCGTGGTTCGCCACGATCCTGGAGGC
>DATCQR010000021.1:0-3693 GCA_036569405.1 Candidatus Limnocylindria bacterium | reverse complement strand
GCACGGGTCCCCAATCGCAACGTCCTTGCCGTGCGGGTGGCCAATGAGCTGGAGAAGCATGCGCTCCTCGCGCTGGATCCCACCGTCTTCTTCACCGAGCCGCACTACAACGGCTACCCCGCGGTGCTCGTTCGGATCCCCGCCATCGAGCTGGACATGCTGGAGAAGGTTCTCACCGACGCCTGGCTGACCCGGGCATCCAAGCAGCTCGCCGCAACCCTCGCCTCCCGCGCGATCTGATGCAGCTAGCGAATACGTGAAGTTGGGGACGGGCAGCGGCCGGCCGAAGCGCGTAGCGAAGCCGTGCAAGGCCGGGTGTGGGCCGGCCATCAACTACTTCTTGGCTTTGTCCGCTGCGGCAGCTTCCTTGGCGGTCGGCACGGTGCCACCCGCGGCCTGGGTCATGCTGATCAGTGACTCGGTGGAACCGGCGAAGACCTCGTCGATCAGGCCGTAGGCCTTCGCCTCATCGGCGCCCATGTAGAAGTCACGCTCCGAGTCGCTCTTCACCTTCGCGGGCGTCTGCCCGGTGTGCGCGGCCAGGATTCCAGTGAGCCGCTCGGTGAGGTGCATCACCTCGCGCATCTGGATCTCGACGTCCGGGGTGTTGCCCCGGAACCCGGCCGAGCCCTGGTGAATCATGATCCGGCTGTTCGGCAGGGCGAAGCGCTTCCCCTTGGCACCGGCCGCCAGGAGCACCGACGCCATGCTCGCCGCCTGCCCGATGCAGATGGTGCTGACCGGGGCCTTGAGGTACTGCATCGTGTCGTAGATGGCGAGGCCGCTGGTGACCACGCCGCCCGGCGAGTTGACGTACAGGCTGATGTCCTTGGTCGGATCCTCGCTCTCCAGGAAGAGGAGCTGGGCGATGACCAGGTTCGCGATGTGATCCTCGATCGGCTCGCCCAGGAAGATGATCCGCTCCTTGAGCAACCGCGAGTAGATGTCGAAGGCCCGCTCACCCCGAGCGCTCGACTCGATGACCATCGGGACCAGCATGCGTCTACTCCGTGGTGTCGTCTTGGTCGGAGGCCGATGCCTCGGCCGGGACTGCGTCCGTGCCCAGCGCGCGGTCGATCAGCGTGTCGACAAGTGTACGGTTGCGCAGCGTCATGCGCAGGTACGAGCGGCCACGGCGCGAGGTGAGGTACTCGCGCAGGCGCGCCTCATCGGGGTAGCGAGCAAGCTGGTCTGCGATCTCCTCCTCTACCTGCTCAGGGGTCGCGTCGATCCCCTCCTTCTCTGCGATGGCGGATAGCACGAGCAGTGACTTCACGCGCCGGCTGGCAGGCTCGCGCAGCTCGGTCGCCAGCTCCTCGGGTGACTGGCGAGCCATCTCCAGGTACCTGTCCATGCCGATCTGCTGGGCGGCCAGCCGGTTGCGCAGCTCATCGCGCATGATCTCGATCTCGTTGGCGATCATCACCTCGGGCAGCTCGACGCCGGCGTTGGCGGTGGCGAAGTCGATGATGCGGTCGGCGAAGTGGTGGCGCGCCTCATCGGCCCCCCGCCGCGCCAGCGCGTCGCGGATCTCGGCGCGCAGCTCTTCGACGGTCGAGAGCTCGCCTACGCTCTTCGCGAACTCGTCGTCCAGCTCGGGCAGGATTCGCTCGCGCAGGTCGAGCAGCGTCGCCTCGAAATGCGCGTGCTTTCCCTGGAGCTCATCGACCCGGTAGTCATCGGGGAAGTCGATCTCGAATCCCTTGGTCTGGTCGATGGTCATGCCGACGAGATTCTCCTCCCAGCCGGGGATCATCCGCTCCTCGCCGATCACGAGCGGCAGCCGGTCGGCCGATCCGCCCTCGAACGGCTCGCCGTCGATGGTGCCTGTGAACTTGACCGAGGCGATATCGCCCTTGGCCGCGCCTCGACCGTCGACCGGTCGCAGCGTGCCCTGCTGCTCGCGCAGGTCGGTGATGACGGCCTCGACCTGCTCATCGGTCACCTCGACCGGATCCAGCCCGAACGGGTAGGCCGTGTATGAGCCCAGCGTCACATCCGGACGGACAGCCACGGTGGCGGTGAACTTGACGGGCGCACCCTCGGCCACGGTGCCGCTGTCGAGGTCCACCTCGGGCTGGTCGATCGGGACGATGGAGACCTGGTCCAGTGCCGCGTCATAGCTCTCGTTGACGAGGTGGTCGACCGCCTCGGCGATCACCGAGGCTCGTCCAACGAACCGATCGATCACGTGGCGCGGCGCCTTGCCTGGCCGGAAGCCTGGCACCTCGGTGCGCTCGGCGACGTGGCGGTAGGCGGTCGCGAAGTGGCGGTCCACCTCGGTCGGCGAGACCTCGATCTCGAGGACCATCCTCGATCCGGACTCGGGGCGGGAAGAGACGGTGACCAAGGCTGCTCCTGCTGCTGACGTGGTGGGCGAGGCGAGATTCGAACTCGCACGTCTTGCGACACCGGCTCCTAAAGCCGGCGCGTCTGCCGTTCCGCCACTCGCCCGCGGATGCGTGGACGGCGCGATATCCTCAGACGGAGTCTACGTCAGGACCGCTTCGACCAGCCGGCGTAGTCGTCGGGGGCGGGGCCGTCAGCCGTGTTGTGGGCGGCGTCACGGGAGGTGGTGGCGGACGCGGCTGCAGCAGCTGCCGCGGCACGGTCTCCGGCGGGCGGCTCATCGGTCAGGAATCGCTGGATGGCCTTGCGGGCGAGTGCCGCGGCGACCAGGCCCAGCGCCGTCTCGGCGACGCTCCAGGCGGTCCGCCCGGGGCCAGGAGGTCCCTGGACCATCCGCTTGGCAAGCTCCTTGCGCGCCTTCTTGTCCTTGATCGGGTCGCGTCGCCAGCGCTTGAGCTCGTCGACCAGCTGATCACGCACCTCGGCTGCCCTCGGTCCGGCCTCGCCCGCCAGCGTGCTGACCCAGGTCTGCATGGTTGCCGGCAGCGCGTCGTATGCCTGCTCGGCGGTGTTCGGCGCCAGGCGCCGGCGCAGGAGGCGTGCCAGGCGTCGGGGTCCGCCGGCGACCAGGAAGGCTGCCGCGGCACCGATCCCCACCACCACCCCGGGGTTCTCCCGAATCCGGCGCCCCAGGTTGAGCGCGTCGCGCAGGCGATCGGCGTCCGCCTCCATCTCGGCGCGCTGGGCGGCGATCTCTACCCGCGTCTCAGCAATCGTTTCGCCCATGCGACCTCCTCTCGGACCGATGCGATCGTCTCCTCCGGCGGTCCGATCTTGATCATGCGAATGCCGCGCCAGGCCAACAAACCGGCGATGAGCAATAGCAGGAGCGTAACAAGGAGCGCGATCACCCAGCCGGGCCAGCCCAGGAGCGCGGCGATTCCCAGGATGAGGGTGACGGTAAGCGAGATGAGCGCTGCGACGAGCAGCCCGGCGGCGATCCCGATGAGCACGACTCCGCCGCGCGCCATCGCCAGCATCGCCCCGATCTCCTGGCGGCCGTGCTGCACTTCGAGCTTGGCAAGGCCCACCATGCCGGAGATCAGGTGACGCACGAGCGCGAAGGCGCTCTTGCGCGGCGGTGGCTCGGTGCGGTCCGTCACGCGACCGATTCTAACGGCACGGCGCGCGTTCCCCTCAAGCGTGGCAGGTCAGTGCTGGACCCCGTCGTACGAGGTGAGGCCCATGCGATGGGCGACGGCGGCAGCCTCCGAGCGGCTCTTAGCGCCCAGCTTGGTCATGATGTTCGAGACGTGGACCCCCGCCGTGCTCTCGGTGATGAAG
>DATCQR010000020.1:0-12735 GCA_036569405.1 Candidatus Limnocylindria bacterium | reverse complement strand
GACCGATGCGTCGTCGCACTCGCAGAGGGCATCGGTTGAGCTCCGGTCAACGGCCGTGATGAGCGCGTCGATACTCGTATCCGCTTCGGCCGCGACCGTCCCCCAGCTCAGGTCCCGATCGCGCGCCTGGAGCCTAGCGTTCGATTCGTCGATCGGCTCATCCAGGCCGGGGTCGTCGGGGCTGGCCGCACCACCCGACGCTCGGGCCTCCAACCGCCGCGCCTCGACGGCACGCCAGGCTCCGAGGTGGGCCAGGAGATCCTTCGGCGACCATTCGCCGATCGTGCCAGCGGCCTCCCGCTGGTCGGCCGGGACCATGGCGAACAGATCCCGCTCCGCATTGCGCAGGGCATCGAGCATGTCCACCAGGTCGGCCTGAAGGGGGGAGCGCGTCGTATCCACGTCGGCGGGGATGGTACTCGCCACGGTTGACCGGGTCATTGCCGATGGTCACTCTTGCCCGGCAATGAGTACGAAGCCTGCACGACGGACCCCTGACCCGGTGACCGAACGCGGCATCGCCTCCTCGCTCACCCAGTACGAGGCCACGCCGGGCGTCATCGACCTCGCCTGGGGACACCCTGACCCGAGCCTGCTCCCGGTCCGTGAGCTGGCGGACGCGGCGCGACGTGCCATGAACCGCCACGGCTCGGACATCCTGGAGTACGGCAGCACGGCGGGATCGCCGCCCCTGATCGACTTCATCTGCGAGCGCCTGGCCGAAACCGATGCACGCGCCCCAAGCCCGGCCCAGGTGGTGATCACCAGCGGGGCGTCGGGGGGGCTCGACCTGGTGGCAACCCTGCTCCTTTCGGCAGGAGACACCGTAATCGTCGACGTGCCGACCTACCACCTTGCCATCAGCATCCTCGCCGATCACCCGGTCCGGCTCGAGGCCGTGGCCTCGGACGCCGACGGCGTCAGGCTCGATGACCTGGCCGACACGGTGGCGCGCCTCCGACGCGCCGGAGAGCGCCCGCGACTCCTGTACACGATCCCGACCTTCCACAACCCCACTGGGCGCAAGGTCTCGCTCGAGCGACGGAACGCGCTGGTCGCCTTCGCGGCGGACGAGAGCCTGCTCATCGCCGAGGACGACACCTATCGCGAGCTCTCCTACGACGGCCCGCCGCCACCATCCCTGTGGGCGCTGGACGGCGCGGGATCGGTGATCCGCCTCGGCAGCTTTGCGAAGTCGGTGGCGCCGGGGCTGCGCCTGGGCTACGTGACCTCCTCGTCGGAGATCGCGACCCGCCTGGCGACCGGCGGCCTGCTCGATTCCGGCGGGGGGATGAACCACTTCGCCGCCACGGTGCTTGCCGAATACGCCGCCAACGGCGATTACGCCCGGCAGGTCGAGCGCTTCCGTAGCGCGTATCGGGCGCAGCGCGATCGGCTACTCGCCGGCCTCGGCGCCCACCTTCCCGACACCGCGTCATGGTCTCGCCCCGAAGGGGGCTACTTCGTCTGGATTGAGCTCCCACCAGGAATCACGGCCGACGAGCTGCTGCCTGTAGCCGCGGCCCGCGGCATGGCATTCCTGCCCGGCCACCGCTTCTTCCTGGACGATCGCGCCGCGCCGGGGGCGCTGCGGCTTGCCTTCAGCATGCATCCCGCCGAAACGCTGGAAGAGGCCACCGCCGATCTCGGTGCGGCGATCGATCAGCTCCGAGCCGAGGCCGGCTGAAGGATCCACTCGTTTGCGCGGAACGGATTGCCGGGAGGGAACTCGACCACCGCCTCGCCGATGAGCGTCATGCCGGCCTTGCGGCAGACGGCATTAGACGCCTCGTTCTCCACCGCGGGGTAGGCCAGGATCGGCCGATCCAGCCCTTCGGCGGCAATCTCCTCGAGCAGCAGGCCAACGGCGCGTGAGGCAATGCCGCGGCGTTGGAACTCGAGGACCACGCTCCAGCCGATCTCCCACACCGTGCCGCCACGCCAGGCGTCCTCCCAGTAGCCCACCGACCCCACCCCCTCGGCCTCGGGACCCGCGCAGATCACGAACATCCCGCCCGTGCCCGCTTCATGGATCCGCTCGTATCGTGCCTGACGCTCCGCGAGCTTCTCCGGCGACTCGGGGCCGCCGAGGTGCTCGGTCATGCGCGGATCGCCCATCACGCGGTCAACCAGCGCGCGATCGCCCGGCCCCCAGCGACGAAGCGTGACCGCCAGCTCCTCTACGGGACGATCCCCAGCTCATCGAGCGAGGCGTTCAGCTCCGCCGGGTCGCGATACACGCGGAACGCGCCGGCGCGCGCCAGCTCGTCCTCGCCGTAGCCACCGGTCAGCAGGCCCACTGACAGCATCCCCGCACGGCGGGCCGCCAGCAGGTCCCAGACCGCGTCGCCGACGACCGTCACGTCGCGGATGTGGACGCCCATCCGCTCCTGGCAGGCGAGGAACAGGTCCGGCTCGGGCTTGGCGCGCAGGACGTCGCCGCGCTCGACCACGACCACGTCGGCTCCCACGCCCAGGACCTCCAGCGACGCGTCGATCTCCGGGCGGCGGCCGGAGGTCGCGATGCCGAACGGCACGCCGGCCTCGCGCAGGTGCGCCAGCAGGTCCACCGCTCCGGGGAGCGGACGGCGCTCCGGCACGAGCTCGCGGAACAGCTCGCCGTGCCGCCGCTGGATCTCCTCGACCTCCGTGTCGCTGAGCGGACGGCCGAGCTCGCGTGCCACCGCACGGGTGAAGAGCCCGCCGCTCATCCCGATGCGCCGATGGATCCGCCACCCCTCGATCGGCAGGCCTGCCTCCGCCAGGGCCCGCTGCCAGGCAAAGACGTGCGCGTAGACGGTGTCGATCAGCGTGCCGTCGAGGTCGAAGATCAGCGCTCGCGCCATCGCGGGCCACGATACCCCGTTCGGGGGTGGGCGTCAGAAGCCGAAGCAGAACAGGGTGTCGCCGTCCCAGTGGGGATAGCCGATCTCCATGCAGGCCGACCTGATCTGCTCGAGGATGGCGCTTGGGTCGGGGTCGGCCGAGACGTTGACACCGCCCAGCAGCACCGTCCCCGACGCCACGGCGGAGAGGTTGATGTTGTTGTCGTGCGTGTTGACGATCCCCTCGCCCGGGAAGCGGACGTGGTTGTTCGGCACGGTGTCGGGGTGCGCAACGGCGGTCGCCTGCCAGAGCAGATCGATCGGCACGACCGCTGAATCGCCTGAGACGGAATCGGTCATCTTGAGGTTCGCCGCGAGGTGCGCGGAGCGCATCCGCGACTCGGCGACGAGACGATCGGAGCCTTGCGCGAACCAGTCCGCCACGATCGGGTAGTGCTTGCCATCCATCGGCTGGCAGGTGTCGTACACGAAGATCTCGACCGATGTCCGCCCCTGCTTGTTGACCGCGTCACGGATTCCTGGCTGGGGAGCATAGGTGGCCGCCGAGGTCGAGACCCAGACATCGGTCTGGAGGCAGCCGTCCAGGCTGGTGAAGTAGGCGCTGGCGAACCTGCCATCGATGGTGTGGTAGATCGCCGGGGTGGCCGCGCTGGCGGCGGCGGGAAGGGCGAGCATCGTCACGACGGCTAGCGCCGGAAGGATTCTGTGAAGCATCGAGCTTTCTCCTGCATTGAGCGCTGCCCGGTTGGGCGAGGCTGCACAGGAGACGCCCGTCGGAATGCGGCCGTTACCCTGTGATCAGGTCAGGCCTGAACCGGTTGGCCAGCGCCTCGACCGATTCGGTGAACTCGTCGAACGCAAGAAGGGAACGACCTCATGACCAGCGCACAGCCCCAGGCACAGCCCGTCACCCTGACCATGCCGTCGGACCGCGAACTCCGCATCGAGCGGGTCTTCAACGCGCCACGAGACCGCGTCTTCGCTGCCTACACCGATCCAGCCCTGATCCCCCAGTGGTGGGGCGCGGAGACCGTCGTCGAGGAGATGGACGTGCGGACCGGCGGCAGCTGGCGATTCGTGGCCCACTACCCGAACGGCTACGAGGCAGCCTTCAGCGGCACCTACCGCGAGGTCACCCCGCCGGAGAAGATCGCGCAGACCTTCTCGGTCGAGGGGATGGGCACGACCCACGTCGAGACGATCACCTTCGGGGATCTCGGCGAGCGCACCCGGCTGACGGTCACCTCGCTCTTCGACACCACCGAGCAGCGGGACAGCATCGTCGCCTCCGGCGCGGAGCGCGGCGCCAACGAGACCTACGCACGCCTCGAGGCGCTCCTGGCCAGCCTGGCAGCGTAGACTCCGACTTCTCGAAGGCGGAGCTAGCCGGAGGCCGGGAATGCGGGCAGTCGTCGGGCGGCATCGGGCCGTCGCAGCCATCCTCGTTGCGGGCCTGATGCTGGCGGCCTGCACGACCTCCGGTCAGCCCCTCAAGCAACCGTCATGGCCGGCTCCGGCCGATCCCATGACGCTCACCACGAAGGCGGGGCTCGAGGCGACGCAATCGGAGCACCTCAACTCGCACACCCATGCCCACCTCCACGTCTTCGTCGACGGCAATGACGTGGTCGTCCCGTCGGGCATCGGCATCGACATCGCGGCGCCCGCCGGCATCGACCAGAAGAAGACCGCGGACGGGACCGCGACCGAGTACTACGTGACGCTGTGCTTCGCCCCGTGCCTCTCTCCGCTGCACACGCACGATCCGAGCGGCATCATCCATACCGAGTCGAAGAAGGACAACCAGGCGCCTTACACGCTCGGGCAGTTCTTTACGGAGTGGGGCGTCCCCCTTGACGATCAGTGCGTCGGCGAGTTCTGCAAGTCGGACACCAGCGTCGCCGTCTACCTCGATGGCAAGAAGTACGAGGGCAACCCCGCGGACATCGAGTTGAAGACCCACCTCGAGGTCGCCATCGTCATCGGCAAGCCGCCGAGCGTGATCCCCGATACCTGGGACTTCGGCCCCGAACCCTGAGAGGCGTTCCGGGTCCTAGGACGTCAGCGCCTCGGCGCTTCGCCTGCGGGCGGCTGCCGACGCCCGCCGCAGCCATCGCGCGAAGGCGGGGCGCGGGTCGACCCCTTTGCGCACGACCTCGGCCACCTTCCCGTTCAGCCGCTCGCGGTCCGCAGCCGACAGGTCCTGGCCGGTGAGAATCAGGATCGTCACGTCCTTGGTGCTCTCGTTGGCGTGGAGGCGCTCGACGACCTCGTAGCCGTCCATGTCCGGCATCAGCAGGTCACAGATGACCAGGTCCGGCGGATCCTCGAGCGCGAGGTCCAGCCCTTCCCTGCCCGATGCTGCGGAGACGACGTCGAAGCCCTCGGGTCGCAGCGCATTCGCGACCAGCTCGCGGGCCGCGGGGTCGTCGTCGATCGCCAGCACGCGGACGCGCCCCACCTTGACCTTGGTGGTGAACGTGTACTGGGAGAGCCGAGCCAGCAGCGCCTCACGCCGGACCGGCTTCAGGAAGTAATCGACCGCGCCCAGGTTCATGGCGACGTTTCGCTCGTCGACGACGGTGACGACCACGACCGGCAGGTCGCGAAGGGCGGGATCGCCCTTGAGCCGGCGCAGGACCTCCCAGCCGTCGATGCCGGGCAGGAGCACGTCGAGGATGATCGCGTCAGGCGGGTTGGTCTGCGCGGCAGCGATGCCGGTCTCGCCATCGGTGGCGACCTCAACGTTGTAGCCCTCGGCCTCGAGGTAGGCGCGGAGGAGGCGAACCGCACCGGGGTCGTCCTCGATGATCAGGATGCTCGGCCCTGTCACCTCGACCGCAATGGGCGGCGGAGGAGACGGTCGATCGGAAGATTCGGCGCGCGTGCCCGGCAGCACGACCGTGAAGCGCGAGCCGCGCCCGATCTCCGATGTGACCTCCAGGCGTCCGCCATGGGCCTCGGCCAGCCGACGGCAGAGGGCCAGGCCAAGGCCGGTTCCCGCCTGTCGGGCCTTGAGGTCGCCCACCTGCCGGAACTCCTCGAAGATGTGCTCGAGGTCGTTGGGTTCGATGCCCACCCCCGTGTCGCGGACCGTGATGCGCGCCTCGTCGCCGACCCAGCGCCCCTCCACCCCGATGTGGCCGCCATCCGGCGTGAACTTGATGGCGTTGGAGAGCAGGTTGTAGACCATCTGTCGCAGCCGGCCGCGATCGGCATTGATCATGCCGTCCTCGCAGTCGAGCACCATCTCGATCGACTTGCGCTGGGCGAGCGGGCGCAGACCCTCGACCGATTCGCCAAGCGCCGTGCCCAGGCCGAAGGCCTCCAGCTCGAGGTTGATACGCCCCGCCTCGATCTTGGTGAGATCCAGCACGTCGTTGATCAGGGCCAGCAGGTGATCGCCGCTGCGGTGCACGTGCTCGATCCACTCGTCGGGGACGCTGCGCCTGTCATCGGCCAGCGGCTCGTCGCGCATAAGCGCCGAGAAGCCGATGATCGCGCTCAGCGGAGTGCGCAGCTCGTGGCTCATGCTGGCCAGAAAGTCGCTCTTCGCCTGGCTTGCCTGCTCCAGGGCTGCCACCGTCTGGGCGAGCCGCTGTGCGAGCGCGGCCTGCTCCGTGACCGCCCGGCTCCGCTCCGCGAATATCGCGGCTCGGCCCACAAGCGACCTCAGCATGGCGTGATCGTCAGACGCAAAGAGGCTGGGACGCGCCCGAAGGAGCAGCAGGGCACCGGGTTCGCCGCCGGCGAGCGTGAAGGGCAGCACCGATACGAACGGCGCGCCGATCGCGTGTGCCTGGTCGGCGAGGCTTCCCTCGCGGGTCGGGCGATGCTCGTCGCTGGCGGTCGGGACCGAGTCGAACCGCGTCGCCGCCACCTGGTCTCGTCCGGAGCCTTCGGCGCTGCTCGCGACGACCAGGGCGGACCCCAGCTCGCCGGTGACCACCAGCGTCGCCGTCGATCCCGTAGCGCGGCGCGAGGCGTCAGCGAGCCGCTGCCAGACGGCGGCGTCGCTGGGGTCGGCCGCGACCCCCATCAGGTCCTGCTCGAAGTCGAAGCTGGCAACCGCACCCCAGATGTTTCGCAGCCAGCGAGGCGGCATGAAGGCGACGACGTACAGGCTGGCCGCAGCGAGGCCGAGGAAGCGCCCGATGTCAGCACCCACCGTGCCGATGGCCGGGATGCTGGAGACGATGGTCGAGACGAGGACGGCCAGGGCCATCAGGGCGCTCGCCGCGGCCGCGGCTCCCAGCCGAACGCGGGCCGACCCGACCCGGCGCCTTGCCTCCCGGGCCAGGTAGAAGCTGGCAACAAGGTCCGTGACCACGAAGACGGCGATGGCCGCCAGGACCAGCACCACCACCGCCTTGAGGGGGAACACGATCAGGGGTAGCGCCGTCGCGAGGTACGCAACCGTGGCGGCTAGGCGCACCGGTCGGTGCACGGGATGGAGCTTGTTCGCCAGCCTCAGCGTGAGCAAGGGCTGCGCGAAGAGGAGGGCCAGCGCAGCGCCGTCCACCCAGGCCGGAAGCGACCCGATCACGACACGTGCCCCGACCACCACGAAGAGCATCGCGACCGTTCCGAAGATGAGCATCACGTCGCGACTCAGCGCGTCACGGCGACGGACGTAGCCAACCACCGCGGAGATGAAGAGGATCCCGAACAGGACCGATACGACGAGGGAGCTCAGGTCCATCGCTCTGCCTCGCCATGGAGGACGTGCAGCGCCGGCGTGGACTCGCTGACGGCCTGGAGCGGCTCGACAACGCTGTCCAGATGGCCGAGCAGGAGGTCCACCACCTCTGGGTCGAACTGAATGCCGCGGCACCGCACCAGCTCGGCTCGCGCCTCATCGAGGGATAGCGCGGCGCGGTACGGGCGGGCGTGCGTCATGGCGTCGTAGGCATCCACGACCGACACGATGCGGGCTCCAACCGGGATCGCCTCCCCGCTCAGGTGGTCGGGATAGCCGGTGCCGTCCCACCACTCGTGGTGACCGCGAACGATCGGGCCGATCAGGACTCCGAGGCGCAGTGGACTGAGGATCTCGGCGCCGATGACCGGGTGGCGCTGCATCTCGGTGCGTTCGACGTCGGTCAGCTCGCCCGCCTTGCGAAGGACTGCCTCGGCGATGCCGATCTTGCCGACATCGTGCAGCACGGCGCCGTAGGCGACCGCCTCGATCGCCTCCTCGCTCAGGCCCGCCACGCCAGCAAGGCTGGTCGCCAGCTCAGCGACGCGACCGCAGTGGTGCTCGGTGACCGGATCCTTGGCATCGATGGCGCTGGCCAGGGCCACGAGGACGTCCCTCGTGTTCTCCAGCTTCGTCAATGCGGTGGCCAGCCGCTGGTTCGACCGGACGCGGGCGAGCAGCTCGGCAGGCTCGAACGGCTTGGTGATGAAGTCGCTGGCTCCCGCATCCAGCCCTGCGACTTTGTCCTCGAGGCGGCCGCGGGCGGTGACCATGATGATGGGCAGGAGAGCGGTCAAGGGCTCGCTGCGCAACCTGCGCGTGACCTCGAGGCCGTCCATCTCCGGCATCCCGATGTCGAGCAGGGCGACAACCGGCGGCTGGCGCAGGATCTCCGCCAGCGCATCGGCTCCGTTGTCGGTCTGACGCACCTCGTAGCCGGCTCGCTCGAGCACGACACGCAGCAACGCGCGCGTGGCGGCGTCGTCTTCGGCGACGACGATCGACGGCGAACCGGGGAGAGGATTCAGGTCGAGCTGGGCCATACGGGTCCCTCCTGGTGCCAATGTGCACAACCGCGGGAGGGATGTCAGTGGTACCTATGGGCTGGCCGGGGGTTGCCCGGCGGCCAAACGGGCTCAAATGCGCTCGGAAACGGTACTTGTTCCGGTACGACCGGGTCCTATCCCGTTCGACGATCCTCCTCTAGCGTTTCAGATCAGTGTTCAAGTCATCCGTTCGCAATCGCCTCTTCGTGCTCATCGCAGGGACAGCAGTGCTCGCCTCGCTCTCGATCGGCGTGGCGTACCTGGCGACTGAGACCGAGCGTCTCGATGCCCGCGCTGAGACGCACACGGTTGCAGATCTCTACGGCCTTACAGTTCTGCTGTCCAACTCGATCCGTGACCAGGACGAGGCCGTCGGCAACTACCTGCTGGCCTCGGCGCCCGAGGCCCTCGACCGCTACGCCGGTGCGCTCGAGAACGAGCTGCACCTGGCCGAGCGGATGAGGCTGGCGGCCGCCGACGATCCGGATATCGTGGCTGCCCTCGAGCCCCTGGAGGCGCGCAGCCGTGCGTGGCGCGCAACCTTTGCCGCACCAGCCATTGCGGCGGTGTCCGCCGGATCACCAGCCCAGGTTGCGAGATTCGTCGAGACGGTCTATGCGGACAAGGAGCCGACGCTGACCGGCATCTACGACCTGGTCTCCCGCATCTCCGAAACCGAGGCCTCGGCTGCTGCGCACGACGATGCTCTCACCCGAACGAGGGCGCTGGCGAACGTCTTCGGGATTGCGCTCATGCTTCTCGCCGCCGCGGCCAGCCTGGGCATGGCGAGGCGCTGGGTCACCCGTCCGCTGGACAAGCTGCTCACCACGGCGGCCGACGTCGAGTCAGGGGCCAACGTCGCCTTCGTGACCGAGCGCAACGACGAGATCGGCAAGCTGGGATCTGCGCTGGAGCGGATGCGCTTTGCGCTCCAGCAGGACGCGGGTCGCTCCGGCATTCTCAACCGCTTCACCGAAGTCACCACCTTTGCCGCCGATGATGAAGCCGTGGCGGTCGCCAGCCTCGAGGCCCTCAGGATGCTCGTCCAGCCGGACGCAGCCGTTAGTCATGTCCTCAACCGCTCCAAGGACCGCGCTGTCCCTGAAGCCAAGATCGGCTCGCCGATCGCGGAGGTGCTTCCGCTGAACAGCCTGTCGCGATGCCCGGCCATCGTTCGCGGCAGCATCTACGTCACACTTGACGCGGCACAGCCGCTGAGCGTCCACTGCCCGATCTACCCCGTCGACGATGGCACGCTGGCCTGCATCCCGTTGGCTCACGGTGAGACGGTCGGCTCCATCCATCTCTTCTGGGAACGTCCGAATGCCTTCCGGCTCGATCAGCGATCAATCGTGACGCGGATCGCGGAGCATGCGGCCCTGGCGATCAGCAACCGCCGCCTGATGGCGGCGCTGCAGGGCATGGCCAGCACTGACCCGAGGACCGGTCTCTCCAATACGCGCGCCTTCGACCAGATGCTCGAGGATGCGCTCAGGGCGCGACGCGACGACGAGACGATCGCGGTCCTGATGCTCGACCTGGATCATTTCAAGGAGTTCAACGACCGCTACGGGCATCCTGCGGGCGACGAGGCGCTGCGTGCCTTTGCCGACATCCTGCGCTCGTGCCTGCGCGACGGGGACGTCGCAGCCCGATATGGCGGCGAGGAGTTCGCCATCTTCCTGCCGACGGTGGACCAGATGACGGCGCTCACCATCGCCGAGCGCATCAGGAGCCGAACGGAGAGCACGCTGATCGCTCTCGCGCCGGGAATCAGCGACCGCATCACCGTTTCCATCGGCCTCGCGTCGGCGCCGCACCAGGCCAACGATCGAATCGCCCTGCTGCGCCTGGCGGATGAGGCCCTGTACCAGGCCAAGGAAGCGGGCCGCAACCAGGTCGTCACCGCTGGGGCTTCCACCGCCGATCAGGCAGCCCTTCGCCCACTCGCGTCGGAGCTCCCGCTGCCCACGGTCGTCTCGCCACGGCGCCTCCGACGGCGTGTGCGGACCGCCGCCGAATCGTGAGCTCCGGCACCCTACGGGGCTGACGCCTCGAAGAGCTCCATTCTCCGGGGACCTTGGCGCCGGTCACCCAGCAGCAGCTCAGGACTTCGGGATCTCCTTCGTCGGATCGAGGAACGGCATCGGCACCACCGTGGCGGGACGGTCGCCGTCCGGCGTGCTGACCGTGACCGAGGTGCCGTTCCCCGCCAGTTCGACCGGCAGCCAGGCATACCCGATGTTCTTCTCCAGCCGCGGTGACCATAGTGCCGTGGTGACTTCGCCAACCGGCGCATCGGAGGCGTGGACCGGCCACTTCGTGAAGTTCATCCCCAGCTTCTCGCCGCCGATCTCGACACCCACCAGACGGCGGCTGACCCCCTCGGCGCGGATCCGGCGGAGGGCGGCCTTGCCCTGGAACTTGAATGCGCCGTCCAGGCTGCAGAGCCGTTCGAGACCCACCTCGAACGGGTTGTTCTCGATGGTCATATCGGCGCCCCAGTTGAGGATCCCGCCCTCGACGCGTCGAATGTCGACCGGACCGGTGGGCCGAATCTGGAATGGCCGGCCCGCCTCCATGATGCGTTCCCAGAGCGCCGTGCCGTATTGCCCGTCGCGCAGGTAGACCTCGTACCCGACCTCGGCGGTCCACCCGGTGCGAGTCACGATCACCGGGATGCCATCGACCTCCAGCTCGCGGAACCAGTAGTACTTCAGCGACCGGATCTCGTCGCCGAAGAGTGCCTGGACCACCTCTCGGGAGCGCGGACCCTGGATCTGGAGCGGGGAGACATCGGGCTCGGAAAGCTGCACGTCCCAGCCGAGATCCGCCGCCAGGCCGATCGCGTACAGCAGCGCGTCCGAGCTGGCGAGCGCGAACCAGAAGTGGTTCTCCCCCAGTCGCAGCATGACCGGGTCGTTGACGATCCCCCCGTCCGGCGTCGTGATCAGCACGTACTTGCCCTGGCCAACCGCGCACTTTGACAGGTCGCGCGGGGTCAGCAGCTGGGCGAACCGGAAGCCATCGCGGCCCTGCACCTCCAGTTGTCGCTCGACCGCGACGTCCCAGAGCGTGACGTGGTGGAGCAGGTGCCAGTACTCGGCTTCGAAATCATCGAAGTTGATCGGGAAGAGCATGTGGTTGTAGACGGTGTAGCCGCGCGGGCCGTATGCCTGCTCGGCCTCGTAGAACGGCGTCTGGCGCAAGCGTGCGCCGCGCTGCACCAGGCTCATGTCGAAGGGCATCTGGACACTCCAGGCGGTTCAGGTCGGGGGGCCGATCCTACTCCCACAGTTGGGCGCAGATAGAGCCGAATCAGACAGTTGGCCGCCTCCCGCTGATCGCGTGCGCCACGATCGCCGCGTCCTCGCCGACCCCCAGCAGGAGCGCCGACTTGCGCTGCCGCATCCAGTGGACACCGACGAAGTAGAGGCGGTCGACGACGGTGCTGGCGCCGTCCTGCTGGATCGGGAATCCCATCTCGTCGAACGCTGCCGGCCAGGGCAGCCACGACTGGTAGGACGGGCGGAAGCCGCCGGCAAAGATGACCGAGCCGAGGCCCTCCAGCGACAGCTGCTCGGGCGCCCCCGGGTCGAAGGGCTCGGGCTCGTTGATCTCCGGATCGGCATGGCCGAGCTCAGCAGCCGTTCTCCGAATCCCGTCCATGAGGAGTCCGTAGCGCTCGTCCCCCCACGCGACGCTCTCCCCAAGGTCGGCGGCGAACCGCCCATCGCGATCCGACGCGCCAAGGAAGTGGCCGACGAGGGTCACGCCCTTGCCTCGCAGCATCCGCAGGTTGAGGTCGTGGCCGCCGCCGTGGCCGGTGGCGAGGGGGTTGGCGATGAGGCGCGCCGCAGGACTCGGCAGGGAGCCGACCGGCTCGGTCATGAAGCCGGTGTCGACCAGCCAGCGGAAGATGTCCCGACCGCCAACCCGTCGCGGGACCCAGGCCGCCCTGCCGCAGGAGAGGACGACCTCCCGGCCGGCTTCGACCAGCTCCTCGGCGATCTGGCAACCGGACTGACCGCTACCGATGACCAGGATCGGCCCCGGCGACAGCGAGGCCTCATTTCGATAGTCGTTCACGTCGATCCGCAGCAGGTCCGCCGGCAGCGTCTCGGAGGCGGGCGGGCGGTAGGGA
>DATCQR010000019.1:0-2301 GCA_036569405.1 Candidatus Limnocylindria bacterium | reverse complement strand
GAATGATCATCCCGGTCTCCTCCGCAAAGGGGACGAACTCGGAGGGCCCGATCATCCAGGATGGGTGGTTCCAGCGCAGCAGCGCCTCGAGCCCAACCGGACCGCCCGTCGTCAGGTCGATGATCGGCTGGTACAGCAGGTGGAACTGCCCGGCCTCGAGACCGTGCTCCAGGTCGGCCTTCAGCCGCAGGCGGCGAACCGCGGCGTCGTGCATGCTCGCCTCGAAGACCACGAAGCGGTCCTTGCCGCGCGCCTTGGCCATGTACATCGCGACATCGGCACTTCGCAGCAGCTCGTCGGCGGTCGCCTGGCGGCCGTCCGCGTAGGCGATCCCCATCGAAGCGGCCACCGTCAGGTGGTGATCGCCAAGGTCGATCGGCTCACGAATGGAAGCCAGGATGCGCTCGGCGATCGCCTCGACCTCGGCGCGCTCCCCGGTGCGGATCAGGACCCCGAATTCGTCGCCGCCGATGCGGGCCGCCGTGTCGCGGCCACGGAGCGTGGCGCGAACCCGGTCGGCGACTGCCGCCAGGAGCTCGTCGCCGGCCGCGTGGCCAAGGCTGTCGTTGACCGTCTTGAAGTCGTCGAGATCCAGCAGCAGTACCGCGGTCGTGGCGGGCGACTCCATTGGGCGCCCCTCCAGCTCGTGCTCGATGCGGTCAACGAGCAGCGGACGGTTGGCCAGGTTGGTGAGCGGGTCGTGGAAGGCCTGGTGGCGAAGCTGCTCTTCCAGCGTGCGGCGATCTGTCACGTCACGGCAGTTCAGGACGATGCCCCGCACGTCGGGGTCGCTCATGAGGTTGGTGCCGACGACCTCGATCCAGCGCCAGCGTCCATCCGCGTGGTGCATGCGGACCTCGCCACCCGATACCGAGCCCGGCGTCGCCGCCAGGCGCTCGAGCAGCGCGGTGATCCACTCGGCATCCTCTGCATGGACCAGCTCGGTCACTGGCTGATCGGTGCGCATTGCCGCCGGCTCCCCCAGGATCCGCTCGATCGCCGGGCTGACGAAGACCATCCGCGATTCACGATCGAGCAGCACGACGAGGTCCGATGAGTTCTGGACGAGGGAGCGGAATCGCGTCTCGCTGCGCCGCAGGCGCCCACTCAGCTCCGCCACGAGCCGACCAGCGCCGTGGAAGGCCAGGTACAGAGTGACCAGGAGCACCATGCCGATGCCACCCACGATCAGGAAGATTTGCTGTCGCGTCGTTGCCAGGAGTGCTTCGAGTTTGGTCGCGTCCTGGTAGATCTCGTACGCGCCGACCGGTTTCTCGCCGTCGGCGCCGATTGGCAGGTAGATCTCCAGCAGCTTCGGAGTGAAGGCCAGCTCGAAGACGTTCTCGTCGGCGACGGCATTACCGATGTCGGCCCCGATGTGGCCCTCGAGCGCCTCGGCCAGGTCGGCGCTGATGGCGAATGTCCGGCCGCGCAGCGCAGGCAGGTCCGAGAAGACGACCGTCCCCTTGGGCGACCAGACCTTGATGCGCAGGATGCTGCGGCTCCCCGTCAGCAGCTCGAGCTGTTGGTTGATCGTTGCCGCCGTGACGGCGTCTGGCGAGGTGAGCAGGTCCGTCGAAAGCAGGGGGTCGACATAGGCGTGCACGACGGCCTTGACGGCGGAGACAGCCTCTGCCGTGGCGCCGGCTTCGAGATTGCTGCTGGCGTTGGCCGATACCGCGAGGGCGGTGGCGAGCACAAGGCCGCCTGCGACCACCAGCACGGTGACCTCGATGGAGGGGATCAGCCAGCGTCGCGGGGGTCGTGGCGTTCGCGGCGGTGCGGCCACCGCGGGGACCGAGTCAGCCGGAGGCGCGGTCATCAAATCAGGGGCTCGGTTCCTGCAAATTCTTAGGAATGCGAACCTACCTGAACGCGAAACGATCCCCGATAGGCCGATGGTCCTGCCAGGGTCACGCAACCTTCATCGGGCCTTCACCCGACCCTGCCGCACCTCCCATAGAATTGGCGCATGTTCAGCTTCGGACGCAAGTCCCAGATGCCCGATCCAGCCGACGCGCTCCCCGGCCGCTTCGAGCCCCTACCCACCGCCGAGCGCCACCTCATCAACGGACAGCCATTGAAGGGCCCGTATCCCGCCGAGGCCCAGGTCATCGACTTCGCCCTGGGCTGCTTCTGGGGCGCCGAGAAGGACTTCTGGCAGCTGCCCGGCGTGATCGTCACCGCCGTCGGCTACCAGGGCGGCTTCACGCCCAACGCCAATTACAGCGAGGTCTGCTCAGGACGCACCGGCCATGCCGAGAGCGTGCGCGTGGTCTACGACCCCGAGCGGGTCAGCGT
>DATCQR010000018.1:0-14640 GCA_036569405.1 Candidatus Limnocylindria bacterium | reverse complement strand
GGGCCGGCTCGCTCGACGATGCCTCGTATGAGCGGGAGCGCTCCGAGGCCGAGGCGCGGGCGGTGGAGACGCTTGAGCCGGCCCCGGTCGAGCCCCCGCCACGCGTCGTGGCGCCGAGACGGGGCCGAGGGTCGATCGCGGCACTCGGGGCGCTGATTGCGCTCACCATGCTGGTCGGCTTCGCGCTGCCCGGCTCCATCGGCCTGGCCCAGCGCACGGTCGTGAACCAGGCGCTCGCCGATGCCATGTCCCACGAGGCGGATCGTCAGGCGGAGATCCAGCGCCTGCTCGACCTCTTCGCCACGAACCCGCGCGACGCACAGGTCGCCTCCGACCTGGCCGATGCCTACCTGGCGGGCGACTCCCAGGAGGACCTGCAGCGAGCGGCGGTCGCGCTCCAGATCCTGCTCGCGCTGCAACCGGAGAACCACTCGGCCTATCGGCGCCTGATCAACGCGTACCTCGTGACGGCCCACTACGACGACGCGCAGGCGACGACCGATTCATACGCCACCATTGCCAACCCTGACGAGCCGGACATCCCGTTCTACCGCGGGCTGATCGCCTTCCGACGCGGGGACAACGCCACGGCGGTGCGCGAGTTCGATCGATTCCTGCAGCTCGCGCCTCACGACGATCGGGCGTCCATGGTCAGCAGCCTGCGTGCGGAGGCGGCCGGAGCGCTGCCGGGAGCAAGCCGAGCGCCCGGGGGCTAGGCCTCGCCGAGGACCCGGTCGAGGGTGCGCTGCAGGGCGTCGAGCTCGGCAGGCGGGATGCGGTCGAGGAAATGCGCTCCCACCCCGCGAAGGTGCGTGGGGGAGGCGCGCCGTAGCCGCCGGTGGCCGGCGTCGGTCAGCGTCGCCCAGGAGCCGCGCCGGTCGGTAGTGCACGACGTGCGCTCGACGAGGGCCTCCGCCTCCAGCCGATCGACGAGGCGCGTCACGCCACTGCGGGACAGGACGAGGCGGTCCGCGAGGTCGCTCATGCGCAGCTGCCGGGCATCGGCGCGTGCGAGGAGCAACAGCACTTCGTACTCGCCGAGGCCGAGCGACTGCTCGGCCTGCAGCTCACGTTCGAGCTGGCGGCGTATCTGGGCATGCGCGACCAGGAACGAACGCCAGGTCTCGAGGCGCGGGTCGCGTGGGCCGGGGATCGTGTCTTGTGTGCTCATGGTTGACCCGACAACTATATCAGGCGCGCTCCGCCAACGGCAGCTCGACCCAGAAGATGGAGCCCTCGCCCTCGACGCTTCGCACGCCGACCGAGCCCCCATGCGCCTCCGCGATGTGCCGCACGATGGCGAGTCCGAGACCGGCACTGCCCCCGCCGGTCGTGTCGTCCGACTCCTGCGCCCGGGAGCGGTCGACCTTGTAGAAGCGCTCGAAGATCCGCTGCTGGTGCGCCCCGGAGATCCCGATCCCGTCGTCGGCGACCGTGAACCGCACGCCGCCTGGGGACGGCTCCCAGCCCAGCCGCACCTCGCCCCCAGGCCGGTTGTACTTGACCGCGTTGTGGGCAAGGTTGAGGAGTGCCTGACCAAGCCGGCCCGCATCGGCGTTGACCCGGACCTCGGCACCATCAGGCCCAGGGAGCAGCTGGACGGCGATGCCGCGGCGTGCTGCGACCGGCCCGATTCGCTCGGCCACGTCCGGCATCACGGTGCTCGGGTCGACCGGCTCCAGCCGCAGCGCAGTTTCACCCGACTCGATCATGGACAGGTCCAGCAGCTCGGCCACGAGCTGTGCCAGGTGGTCCACCTCGCGCTCGATCTGGATCGCGAACTGGCCGGCGGTGGCTGCGTCCTCGACCGCACCGGCGGAGAGGGTCTCGGCCAGGAGCTTGACCGAGGCAAGCGGCGTGCGCAGCTCGTGGCTGATGTTGGTCACGAAGTCGCGGCGCACGCGCTCGGCCCGGCGGAGAGCGGTGATCTCGTGCAACGCCAGGACCAGCTCTCCGCCGGCAAGGGGAACGGCGTCGACGGCAAATGCGCGCTCGCCGCGCGGTCCCAGCTCCGCCTCGCCGAGCGACGGGGAGCGGTCCCTTGCCGCATGCCGCGCCAGGGCATCCAGCGGCGCGGATCCGAAGGCGGCGATCAGGCTCATTCCGATCAGCTCGTCTACCCGGCGCTGGGCAAGCGCAGCAGCACCGGCGCCGACCCGCGTGATGCGCAGCTGGTCGTCGACGACCAGGAGGATGTCGCCGGCGGTGCGCTCCAGGAGCGCGGCGAACGCCGCGGCGTCGAGGGTGTCAGTGGACATCTGGGCGGGGCGCGAAGGCGTACCCGACGCCGCGCACGGTGCGGAAGTAGTTGTGCCCGTCGAGCGCGCGCAGCTTCGAGCGCAGCCAGCTGATGTGGACATCCACGGTTCGGCTGTCGCCGCCAAAGTCGAAGGGCCAGATGCGCGTCAGGAGCTGATCGCGGGTGAAGATGCGACCCGGATGCGCGGCCAGGTGGGCGAGGAGCTCGAACTCCTTGGTCGTGAGACGCAGCGGCTCCCCGCTGAAGGTTGCCAGGTGCCGGCTCAGGTCGATCGCCAGGGCGCCGCTGCGTACCTCGGCCAGCCGCTCGTCCCCAGCCGCCTCGGAACGACGCTGTCGGCGCAGCACGGATTCCACCCGGGCGAGAAGTTCCGGGCGGCTGAACGGCTTGGGGATGTAGTCATCGGCCCCAACCTTCAGGCCAACCACCCGATCGATCTCGCCTCCCTTGGCCGACAGGATCACCACCGGCGTGTCGATCCCCTCGGCGCGCATCGTGCGCAGCACCTCCAGGCCGCTCATGGCAGGCAGCATCAGGTCGAGCACGATGAGATCCAGCCGGCCGTCCCGCGCCGCGGCCAACCCCTGCTCGCCATCGACCGCGCTGCGTACTTCGTATCCCTCGCGTTCGAGGTTGAAGACCAGGGCCATCCGCAGCGTGCGGTCATCCTCGACCACCAGGATGCGCTGCTTCACGTGCGAAGCGGGCGGTTCAGGGATTCAGGTCCTCGATCTGCCCGGTGACCAGGAAGACGACATCCTCGCCGATGTTGGTGACCCGGTCGCCGAGCCGCTCCAGGTGATGGGCGATGAAGAGCATGTGGGTGGCCTGCCGGACCTTGTCGGGGGCAGCCTCCATCAGGTTCATGCTGTCCTCGTACACGCGGCGGTAGAGGTGGTCCAGCTCGTCGTCTCGGGCGCATACCGCGCGCGCCTGCTCCTCGCTGACGTCGACCAGGGCCCGCATCGCGTCCCGCAGCTGCTCCCGGCAGAGAAGCTCCATCTTCGGGATCTGGGGCAGCACGGGGATCTCTGGCTCCGAGGCGAGCTGCTGGGTGAGCTTGGCGATGCTGACCGCGTAGTCACCCATCCGCTCGAGCTCGGCACTGGCGTGGTACAGGGAGAGCAGCTCGCGGACGTCCCGAGCTACCGGCGCCTGGGTTGCGATGAGCGTCGTGATACCGGTGTTGATGCTGCGCTGCAGCTCGTTCACCTGGGCGTCCTCGCGTCGCACCTGGTCGGCAAGGTCGACGTCGCGTTCGAGCAAGGCATGTCCGGATCGCTCAAGCGCCCGCTCAACCAGCGCTCCCAGCCGCAGCACATCATCCTTGGTCGCGTTCAGCGCTTCGTCGAACCCCCGCCGCACGCTGTGGCGCGCCGCGTCTGCGTTGCTCGCCGGTTCCATCGGTCCGCCCTCGCTCATCCGAACCGCCCGGTGATGTAGTCCTCGGTCAGCCGGTTCTCCGGCTTGGTGAAGATCTGGCTGGTGGCGCCGGTCTCGACCACGTAGCCTGCCCGCTCGGCGTCCATGCTCATGAAGATCGTCTGGTCTGAAACCCGCGCTGCCTGCTGCATGTTATGCGTGACGATGACGATGGCATATGACTGCGCCAGTTCGCGAGCCAGCTGCTCGATCTGGAGCGTTGCGATCGGATCGAGCGCCGAACATGGCTCGTCCATCAGGATCGCCTCGGGGTTGACGGCCAGCGCTCGCGCGATGCACAGCCGCTGCTGCTGCCCGCCCGAGAGCGACGCCCCCGACTTGGAGAGCGTGTCCCTCACCTCGTCCCACAGGGCGGCCTGGCGAAGGCACCGTTCAACGAGCTCGTCAGTCTGCGCACGACCCTTCACCAGCCCGTTGAAGCGAGCCGCTGCCGCGACGTTGTCGTAGATCGACATCGTCGGGAACGGGTTGGGCTGCTGGAAGACCATCCCGATCGTTCGCCGGACCGCTGCGGGATCGATCTCACGGGCGTAGATGTCGATCCCCTGGAAGAGGACCTGGCCATCGATTCGCGCCGTGGGAACAACCTCCAGCATCCGGTTCAGTGAGCGCAGCACGGTCGACTTGCCACTCCCCGATGGACCGATGATCGCCGTCACCGCGCGCTTGCCGGCGGTGAAGGTCACATCGCGCACGGCCTGCTTGGTTCCGTAGTAGGCGTTCAGGTGCTGGACCTCGAAGGCGGCATCCATGGCGGGCACAGTCTGCGCGACTCCCCCGGCATCGGGGCGAGGCTCCGCCCGGGGCTGCACCTGGATCGCGATTGGTTCGATGGCGGTTGTCATCTCTGGTTCCTCAACGGGCACTGGCTATCTCACCTTGAGCTGCGTCCTGCCGGCGAGCCAGCGTCCGAGCACGTTGAAGATGAGGACGATCGCAACCAGCGTAAGGGCGGCCGCCCACGCGCGCTCTCGCGCGGCCGGGAAGCCGATGTTCAGGGCGTTCTGGAACATGTACAGGGGAAGCGCCGACATCGGCTGGTTCAGGTCGGTGACCACGAAGTTGCTGCCCAGGGATGTGAAGAGGAGGGGTGCGGTCTCGCCGACCGCCCGCGAAACGGCCAGCACGATGCCGGTCACGATTCCAGCCGCGACCGTCGGGATGTAGACCGCGACGATGGCGCGCCAGCGTGGCATGGCCAGCGCCATGGTCCCTTCCCGCAGCCTGCGAGGAACGATCTTGAACATCTCCTCGCTGGTCCGGGCGATGATCGGCAGCATGATGAGCGACAGCGCAACGGCACCGGCGAACCCGGAGAAATGCCCCATCGTGATGACGACCAGCGAGTAGACGAAAAGGCCGATGACGATGGAGGGGATGCCCGCCACCAGGTCAACCGCCGTACGGACGATCACTGCCAGGCGCCCCTCCCGATACTCCGCCACGTAGAGGGCCACTGCCAGGCCCATCGGCGTGGCGATCGCGAGCCCCAGACCGGTCATCTCCAGGGTGCCGAGGATGGCGTTCATGGCGCCGCCGGACTTGCTGGTGATACCGCCCGGCGGGGAGACCAGGAACGCAGGGCTCCAGGCCTTCAGGCCTTCGACCAAGAGATAGAAGAGGATCAGGACCAGCGGCAGCAGCGCGATCGCACCAGCCACCAGGCAGAGGAGATAGACGAGTCGGTTTCGACTGCGCCGGCTCCTGGAGATCGAATGCAGCGAGTGCTCAGCGAACATCGGCGCCACCGGCACGAGCCTCGAAGCGGCCGACGACGACGCGCGCCGCCACGTTGACCGTGAATGAGAGCAGGAAGAGCACGACCCCCAGCCCGATCAGGGCCTCCGGGTGGAACGGCTGGTTCGCCTCGGCAAACTCACCGGCGATGACCGACGGCAGGCTGTAGCCGGGAGCGAAGATGGATGCGTTGATCTGCGGCTGATTGCCGATCACGAAGAGGACCGCGATCGTCTCACCGATCGCACGAGACAGGCCCAGGATCACGCCGGCGAAGATGCCGCCCCGCGCAAACGGCAGCACAACGTGTCGGATCGTCTCCCAGTGCGTTGCGCCGAGTGCGAGCGCACCTTCGCGCTGCAGCCGCGGCGTCGCTCGCATCGCGTCGCGGGCGACCGAGGTAACGATCGGCACGATCATGATCGCCAGGATCACGCCGGCGGCGAGGTAGCTGGGCCCCGGCACCGGCCCGCTGAAGAGCGGGATCTGCCCCAGCGGGGATCCGGCCACCGCCTGCTCGAGGGGCCGCAGGGCCGGGACCAGGACGATCACTCCCCAGAAGCCGTAGACCACGGAAGGTACCGCAGCAAGCAGCTCGATCGAGTAGGCGAGCGGCGACGCGACCCGCAGCGGCAGGAACTCGTTCACGAGCAGCGCGGCTCCTAGAGCGAGAGGAACCGCCAGGAAGAGGGCCAGCAGCGAGGTGACGACGGTGCCGTAGATGAACGGCAGCGCTCCGTAGACGGTGCTCGCCGGTTGCCAGAGGATCCCGAACAGGAAGTCCAGGATCGACGTGTGCTCCAGCAGCTTCAGAGAATGCCCCGCCGTATCCAACAGCATCAGGATGATGGCGGCTAACGCCGACCAGGAGAGGATGCGAACGGCCCACCCCAACAGCGGGTCGCCAAGGCTGAGGCGTCGCTGACGGATCAGGGCGGTTGCGCTATCGGGCTGGACCGGAGCGATGTCGGCGGTCATCGGTTCTCGTAGCAGTGTATGACGGAACCGGAGGGGCGACGCCTTCCGCGCGACGCCCCTCTGGGAGGGGATCGCAAACTACTTGTAGAGCGCGTCGACGATCGGCGTGCCGTTGTAGGTGACGGTTGCGATCCGATCCAGGGCCGCGGCGCGGAGGGCATCCGGCAGGACCGCATAACCCAACGCCTGGGCAGATGCACCACCCTTGTCGAGGGTCCAGATCAGGAAGTGGACGACTGCCTGCGCCTGCTGCTCGTTGGTGTTGACCTTGTCCTGCTGCTGGTAAACCAGGAGCCAGGTCGCCGTGACGATCGGGTACGCGTCGGCGACCGATGAGTCCGACACCGAGAAGGTCAGGCTGTCGGGAATCGTGTCGAAGGTTGCCGCGGCAGCCGTGCTTTCCAGGGACGGCGTGATGAATGCGCCTGACTTGTTCTTCACGTTGCCGAAGGTGAGGCTGTTCTGGACCGCGAAGGCGAGCTCGACGTAGCCGATCGCGCCCGGAGTCCCGGTGATGTTGCCGGCGACGCCCGCGTTGCCCTTGCCGCCAAGGCCAACCGGCCAGGTGACCTCTTTGCCGCTGCACGGGTCGACCTTGGCCTTCCAGTCGGTGCTCACCGCGCACAGCCAGGTTGTGAAGGCATTGGTCGTGCCGGATCCGTCATTCCGATGCGAGACGGTGATGGCCAGGTTCGGCAGGGTGACACCGGCGTTATCGGCGGCGATCGCCGGGTCGTTCCAGTTCTTGATCTGGCCGGTGAAGATCTTGCCGATCACGTCGGGGCTGAAGTTGAGGGGCTTGGAGATGCCACCCACGTTGTAGGCCAACACGATCGATCCGAAGACGGTCGGGATGTGCAGGATCGGGCCGTTTGCGGCCTCGGCGGCTGCCTGCTCCTGGGGCTTCAACGGCGCGTCAGAGCCGGCGAACTGGACGATGTTGGCCGTGATGTCCTTGACCCCCTGACCCGAACCGCCTCCCGTGTAGCTGATCTGGATTCCGGTCTCGGTCGCATAGTCCGTTGTCCACTGCTCGTAGACCGGCTGCGGGAAGGTCGCCCCGTCCGCGGTGATCGCGCCCGAGTAGGCGGGCTTCGGCGGCACCTGCGAGAGATCAACCGCGCCAGCTGACGGACCCGCAGAACCTTCCGAGGCGACTGCCGTAGACGTGGGGGTGCTCGAGGGGCGGTTGTTGCTCGAGCAGGCAGCGATCAGCAGGGTGCTGCTGAGGACGACGACCAGCGCATTGCGCCGCTGTGTCCGAAAGGTCACAGAATGCTTCCTCCATGGTTTGATGAAGCCGGCCAGCAACTGCCGGCAAGGCACGCCACAAAGGTTCGGCGTGCCCGTTAAGGCGCGCTTAGCGCAGCGTCAACGGCGTGTTAAGGCCCGTGCCCATGCCTCAGGATCAACGACCAAGACGAATGTGGAGGAGAACCCATGCCTGTCGCCCTGATGCTGCTCATCGGCCTGGCCGGCGGCGTTCTGTCCGGCCTCTTTGGCATCGGGGGAGGCGTGGTCATCGTGCCGCTCCTGATCCTGATCCTGGGCTTCACGGGGCAGCAGGCCGCCGGCACGTCCCTGGCGGCCCTGCTCCTGCCGGTTGGTCTCTTCGGGGCGATCCAGTACTGGCAGGCCGGCCAGGTCAACGTCCTTAACGCCGGCCTGCTGGCGATGGGCCTCCTGATTGGCGCATTCATCGGCGCACGGTTGGGGCTTGCGCTTCCGAGCGAGGTGATCGAGCGTGCCTTCGGCGTGCTGCTGGTGGTCGTGGGAATCCGGTTCGTCTTCTTCAGCTAGCCCTGGGTGGGATCAGCCGAGCATCGGTCTCAGCAGCACATAGGCGAGCGCCGCAACCAGCCCCGAGGCGGGCAGCGTGAGCACCCAGGCGATCCCAATGCGACGCGCCACGCCCCAATGCACCGCGCGGAATCGGTCTGACGACCCGACCCCCAGGATCGCGCTCGAGATGACATGCGTGGTGCTCACGGGCATGCCCAGCGTCGAGGCGCCGAAGATGATGGTCGCAGCCGTCGTCTCCGCCGCGAAGCCATGCACTGGGTCGAGCTTGACGACCTTGGAGCCCATGGTGCGGATAATTCGCCACCCACCCGCTGCCGTCCCGAGCGAGATGGCGCTGGCTGCCAGGATGATGACCCACAGGGGCACCTTGAATTCGGGGATGATGCCCGCCGAGAGAAGCGCCAGCGTCATCACCCCCATCGTCTTCTGCGCGTCGTTGCTTCCATGGCTGAAGGCCATGAAGGCTGCGGACAGCACCTGGAGGCGGCGGAATCGGTCATTCATGGTCTTCGGATGTGCCCTTCGAAACAGGTTGAAGATGACCACCATCAGGGCAAAGCCGCCGACGAAGCCGACGATCGGAGATCCGATGAGGGGCAGGATCACCTTGCCGAGGATGCCGTCGACCTGCCAGGCGCCGAATCCCACCGCCGCAGCACTCGCACCCAGCAGGCCGCCGATCAGCGCGTGGCTGCTCGAGGACGGGATGCCCAGGCGCCAGGTCAGCAGGTTCCACACGATCGCGCCCACGAGGGCGGCAGCGACGACCAGCCCGCCTTCAGCCTGCGGTGCGATCAAACCTGCGCCAATGGTCTTGGCCACCGCTGTCCCGGTCAGCGCCCCGGCGAAGTTGGCGGTGGCGCTCATCGCGATGGCGAGTCGGGGGCTCAACGCTCGGGTGCTGACGGAAGTTGCGATCGCGTTGGCGGTGTCGTGGAAGCCGTTGATGTAGTCGAAGAGAACCGCCAGGCCGAACACCGCGAGCAGGGCCGCGGTGAAGCCCTCAGGCATGCTTGACGACGATGCGCTCGATCACGTTGGCCGCGTCCTCGGCCGAGTCGATCGCCTTCTCGAGGAGGGCGTAGACGTCCTTCCACTTGATGATTTCGATCGGGTCCTGGTCGTGCTTGAACAGCTCGGCTACCGCCTGCCGAGTGATCCGATCGCCCTCGTTCTCGAGCCGATGGACCTCGATCCAGAACGGCTCGACGCCCTTGAAACTCCGGAGCTTCCCGAGCCCTTGGGCGAGCTGCTCGCACTGGCGGACGATGATCTCCGCCTGCTGGATCGCCGGTGGCGTCGGTGCGTCGATGTTGTAGAGGATGCAGGTGTCGGCCACCTCCTCAATCAGGTCCAGGATGTCGTCAAGGCGGCTGATCAGCGCGTGGATGTCCTCGCGGTCGAACGGCGTCACGAATGTCGATTCCAGCTTGTGCCCGATCTCGTGGCTCATCTGGTCGCCGGCGTGCTCCGCATCGAGGAGCTGGCTCGCCAGCCGCTCGCGATCGTCGTAGTTGCGGAAGAACTGCTCGAGCAGGCGAGCAGCGCCCAGGACGTTGCGAGCGTCCTCGACGAACATGTCGAAGAACTTCGTTTCGCGGGGGATCAGTGAGAACCGCATGAGACTCCCGATGGGTTGGGTGGGTGGCATACCGGATTCAGGCGGCATGATCAGCGTACCGGTTTTTGGAGCTCATTGGGTGCCGCGTTGCCACACGCATGCATGGTCCAGGGTTGCACGGTCTGGGGTGGCGTATAGCCGGCGGATCGGGGACACTACCGAACGTTCATAGAGGCGAGTGGAGGATCAGGCGCGTGTTGAACTTTGAGACAAACCGGATCATGCACCGGCATGGCAACGACTGGGTGGAGATGAGGCCGGTCGACTCCCACTCTCCCGACCGACGCGACCCCGAGCGTGAGCTCATCCGCGGTCAGCGCCTCTTCCGCTGCTCTGCGTGCGACGAGGAGATCCAGGTCACCACCGGGGATCCCGAAGGCTGACAGCTGCCGCAGGGGATGAGGGCCGTGTGGGATTCCGGCCCGCGCTCGCAACACTCGGATCCGCAGGATGATCCCCTGCGATGGTACGCGGCCTAGGCAGCCTCCCAACCGGCCTCATCCTCCGGTTTGCGCTCGGCCGCGCAGGCGGCCCCGTTCTTCCAGTCGGTGTCGTCATGGAGGGACTACCACATCGGCGGTCGGGCTCGGGAATAGAGCCGGCAGCTGTCTCCTGAGAACGGAGAGCTTCCCGGGCGCATGCTGATCAACCCGGGACAACCCTCGCGATTGTCCGAGCTGACGAGAAACGGGATCCTTCTGAGGTCGGAGTGGGTCAGACAGACCTGAAAAGGAAGTGGTACGCGTTCGTCTCACCCGTTCGGTGGTACTGAGCCGCGCCGTCGAGGTAGCGAACGTTCTTCGCGTACATCTCTTCGCTCGTTGCGGCGATCGCCGCGTCTCGATTCGCCTTGAGGTTCCTGAGCCACTCCTCGAGGGTCCGAACGTAATGGGGACGAAGACTCTCGGCATGGAGGAGCTCGAACCCGCCGAGGCGCGCATGCGAGACGACGACTTCAGGCGGCGGCAGCTCAGCGCCTGGGTAGATCTCTTTGCGCAGGAAATGGGCGAAGCGAAACAGCTTGAATGAGGTGCTCGGTTTCCCGATGGTGATGGTCTGGATGAGCATCGACCCGCCGTCAGGCAGGAGCTCGTGGCAGCGCGCGAAGAAGGCGCCGTAGTTCGCGACCTTGAAATGCTCGAATGCGCCGAACGACACGATGACGTCGCACGGCTCGCGGTAGGTCTCCCAGCCCTCCAGCCGGTAGCTGAGCGCCAGACCTGGTCGCTCTCGCCGACGCGCGAGCTCGAACTGCTCCGGGCTGACCGTCAGTCCCACCGCACTCGCCCCGTACCGCTCTGCAGCGCGCTCCGCTGCTGCGCCCCAGCCACACCCGATGTCGAGGAGGCGATCCCCGCGCTGCAGCTTCACCCTCTCAAAGGCGAGATCCACCTTCGCGATCTGCGCTTCCTCGAGCGACTCCGAGCCGGTCGCAAAGTACGCGCATGAGTACGTCATGGTCGGATCGAGCCACAGCTTGAAGAAGTCATTCGAGGTCTCGTAGTGGAACGCGGCCTCGGCATCCCGCGCGACATCCTCTCGACCCATCGCTTCAGTAGCCGCCCTTCCTGATGAGATCGGCGAAGATCAGTTCCTTGTGCGTTGGGTCAGTGCCCTCGACGATCGCGGTGTGGCGCGCGTCTCGGAACAGCTTCTCAACGACGCTCTCCTGCGTGTAGCCGATGCCGCCGAGCATTACGGAGGCGGCTTCGGTGACGCGCATCACGACCTGGCCTGCATTGAGCTTGGCGATGCTCGCCTCCTTGTTGTTCGATAGTCCCTGGTCGTGCTTCAGCGCGGACAGGTACGTCAGAGCGCGCGCGGCGGCGATGTCCTTTTCCATCTCGGCGATACGGAAGCGGTAGTCCTGCAGCTTGTACAACTTGTCGCCGTAGAGACGACGCCGGGAGCCATACGCGAGGACTTCGTCGCGCGCGCGACGAGCGATCCCTACCGCGATGGCACCGATACCTGTCCTCGACTGGGGCAGCGCCTCGTTCATCAGCCAGATTCCGCGACCCTCGTCACCCAGTCGCCAGCTCTCCGGGATCCGCGCGTCGTGCAGCTCCATCGGCGATACATCGATCGCGCGGAGGCCGAGCGTCTCCCAGCGATCGCCGATCGCCACGCCCGGGTGTGTGGTGGGGACCAGGAACCACGTCATCGCAGATGTCGCTCGCTCTCCGCTCCCGCCGGTGCGCGCGACAACAATCGCCTTGCTGGCGTGACGGAGGTTCGTACTGAACTGCTTCCGACCAGTCAAGACGTACCCGCCGTCCACGCGCTCGGCACGCGTGTCCATTAGGAGCAGGTTACTGCCCGAGGCACGCTCAGTCGCAGCGAATGAGGTGATCGTCGGATTCGACAACAGCTGAGCGCGGAATTCAGAGCGCGCGGGCTCCGCGAGCAGCTGCAGGACCAGACGGTTGAAAAAGAGGGGGAGCATGATCAGGCTCGCGATCGCTGCGCAGGCGTACGCGAGCTCCTCTGCGGCAATGCAGAACATGACGAGGTACGGCGAGTGTTCTCCGTCGGGACGCGGAAGCAAGGGCTCCGCGAGCCCCTCCCGCCAGAACCGGTGGTGCACACCGAGGGGCGATTCTCCGGTGCGGTCGTGCTGAATTGCGATCGGCGCGATCTCCCGTGACGCGAACGCACGGACGGCGTCGCGGAACTCGAGCTGCTGTGGCGTCGACGTGAATGGGAACACCGCGCTACACCACCGCGAGCGCTTGCTGTAATCGTGCGCGTGCGCCGATCTCCTCGAACACGGTCCCCGCACGCTCGATCGCGTGGCGGTCACCTGTCCGACGCCCGATCTCGAGGAGCGTGAGGCCCTCGTCGTAGCGTCCGCCGGTATCGCGCGCCCACGCCAGACTCCGGTCCCATGCGATGCGCGCCTCTTCCCGTCGCCCGTTCAGCCAGCACAGCGTGCCCTTTACTCGGAACGCCGGCGGCCTGGCCTCGATGTCGATCCGACCCTGACTCATGCATCGCTTCACTGCTGATCGGGCTTTGCCCATCGCGGCGGCGTCGCCAGCCTCGGCCGTCGACAGGTAGGCCTCGGCGAGCGATATCCGAGCCTGAGTCGCGTAGAACGTGCGCACCCGGTGGCGCGCGGCCAGCGCCGCGGCGTCCTCGAGCAGTCTTGTCGCCTCGTTCACCCGCGCGCGGTGCAGGAGCGCTGCGCCGAGGAACCCCTGTGCGCACACCAGGTGCTGGTAGTCCGGAATGCGCTCCCCAAGCTCGATGGTGGCGCGAAGTGCCGATTCGGCTCGATCCAGATCGCCTGCCTGCATGAGGGCACAGCCATGCCGGAGGAGCCCGGTCATCCGCATGACGGCGTCGCCGCCCTCTTCGCCCGCGCGCACGATCTCCTCCGCCATGCGCACGGCCCGGTCGGTCTCGCCCAGGTAGCGGAGCAGCTGAGACCAGAGGCTCGCCGGAGGCGACCATCGCCAGAGATCGCCGCTTTGCCGGTACGCCGAAGTCGCCTTCTCGTAGTAGGCGCTGGCTGCGCCGTGGTCGCCCAGGGCGTGCTGCGCGTGGTAGCCGAGCCCGGTGTACGCGAGGCCGATCGCGAGCGGGTGACCGGAATGCTCAGCGATTGGGAGCGCCCGCCGGAAGTACCATCCCGCCATCCTGTGCTGCGGCAGTGCGCTGCAGACGAAGCCGATCGCCGTGCTGCCATAGGCGGTCCCGAAGACATAACCCGCTTCTTCCGAGTAGTTCAGCGCGCGTAGCGCCGTCAAGACGAAACGTTCGGGATCGGCGAAGAAGTCGATCCACGACATCGTCTCGCTCGTTCGAATGACCTCTTCGATGTGCGCGGCGGGTTTGGCTCGGAAGAAGATCGGGGTTAGCCGATGGCCGGCCTGCCGCAGCGCGTGGCCGAGCACCGCAACTCGAACACCAGAACGGCCGCGCGGGAAGGGACGACCTAGGTAGGTGAGCGAGCGCTCCAGGTGGTCACGAGCCTCGAAGTGCACGCCGCGGCGAAGCAACGCCTCCCCCATCTTCCCTTCCAGCACCCCGCGTTCTTCGGGTTCCCACCCCTCGCCAAACGCGCGTTCGTGCGCCGCGAAAGCCTCGCGATACAAGGCGAGCGCCTCGGCGTCAGCAGCGATCCGGACCGCCTGGTCGCCCGCCTTGATCAGGTACTCCCAAGCCTTACCCCACTCCTCTGCGTTCGCAAACTGAAATGCGAGCACGCTGAAGAAGTCGTCGACGCGGTCCGCATACTCGCGCTCGATGGTCATGGCGACCAGGCGATGAAGTTGACGACGTTGCTGCAGAAGGATGCTCTCGTATGCGGCGTCGTGTACCAGCGCGTGCTTGAACACGTGCTCGAGCTCCGGGACGCGCCGGCGCTCGCGAATGAAGCCGGCGGTATAGAGGTCGCCGAGGGCCCGATCGGTGGCGATCTGGTCCGGGAGTAGCGCGTGCAAGAGCCTATCTCCAAAGCTCCGCCCGATCACGGAGGCTACCTTTAACACGTGGAGCGCATCTTCCTCGAGGCGATCGATGCGTGCTCGGATCAAGCCGCGGAGCGTGTCGGGAATAGCGACCCGATCGAGCTCCTTCGTCGCCCGCCACCTGCGCTCCTGTTCATTCCACTCGACGGCGCGGACATCGATGAGCATCCTCACGAGTTCCTCTATGAAGAGCGGATTCCCATCGGTCTTCCCAAGGACCAGGGCACGCAAATCGGACGCGAGCTGCGTCGTGCCGAACAAGCTCGCGGCCATACGGGCGCTGTCGTCCTCGCCCAGCGGTTCGAGCGGCACCTCCACGAGCC
>DATCQR010000017.1:0-10430 GCA_036569405.1 Candidatus Limnocylindria bacterium | reverse complement strand
CCGGCAGGGCGGCCTCCCGCCTCCTCGTCGCTCACAGCGCTCGGTCGGGCCCGGAGCTGAACGAGGTCCTGGCCGCTGCGCGCGCGGCATCGGTGCCGGTGGAGACGGTGGATGCGAATCGCCTGCGGCAGCTCGCTGGCTTCGACGGGCACCAGGGCGTGCTGCTCGAGGTGGGGGAGCGTCGCTTTGCCGACCTCGCCGAAGTCCTGGCTGCAGCTGCGAAGCGTGAGCATGACCCGCTACTGCTCATCCTGGAGCACCTGCAGGACCCGACCAACTTCGGCACCCTGCTTCGATCCGCGGAAGCGGCCGGCGTGGACGGCGCGATCTTCCCGGAGCGGGGAGCCGCACCCCTGTCGGCCGCAGCGGTCAAGGCCTCGGCCGGTGCCAGCGAGCATCTGCTGCTGGCGCGCGTCGATGGACTGGGCGAGACGACGCACGAGCTCCAGGAGCGTGGCATCCGGCTGATCGCTGCTGACCAGGAGGCGCCGACCGCAGCGTGGGACGCTGATCTGACCGGACCGATCGCGATCGTGGTCGGCAGCGAGGGGAGCGGCGTATCGGGCGCCATGCGACGACGCTGCGACCTGCTGGTCCGCTTCCCGATGGCCGGCAGGATCGCGAGCCTCAATGCCGCCACGGCGGGCGCGCTCCTGCTCTTTGAGGTGGTTCGTCAGCGAGCGGCAGGGGCTCGACTAGAATCGGGCCCGACGCCGACGTAGCTCAACGGTAGAGCAGCGGTTTTGTAAACCGCCGGTTGTGGGTTCGACTCCCTCCGTCGGCTCCATGTCCGGTCCCATGGCGGACAGGACCATTTCCCGACTAGGCACGCCCCCTCCGAGCGCCGCAATGTTCCGCACATGCCTGAGCTCGCAGACGTCCTCGGCCTTTCAGCGCTTGTGGCCGGAAGCCTCGAATACGCGATTCTGATCCGACATCGGCAGGAGCGGCGCTTGAGCCTCTCGTTCGTGGACGACGCCGACGTGGCCGCTCGCGAGGCTCTGACTCGGGTGAACCTGCGCGACAGCCGGTGGCCGATGCGTCGCTGGACGGCGGATGGCACCCGCTTCCGAATCGAGAGTGCCTGGCCGCGCTGGCCGTCGAGGCGCGGATAGCCGTCCGAACGCCGGTTAGCTACGGCTTCCCCGTGGCACGGGGCGATTGGTCGGCAGCATGCGGTGGCGTTGGATGGGGGAGGGCGCTCTCGATTGGAGGCACGACACCGTTGACCTTGCCCGCGGCCTCGATCGCCTGCTGAACGCCACCGGCCGCCTGGGCCGGTGTCACCCCGAGAAGGTCCTGGAGCGTGTCCTGGTGGCGTTGGAGTAGAGCGAGAATCGCCGGGTCGGTAACGCCATCACGCGACAACTCCCTGAGCGTGTGCAGGTACTCGTCGATGGCCGCCTGCGCACCCAGGAGGTCGCCCGTGCGGGCAGCCGCTCCAACTTCGCTAAGCCGGTCGTCCAGTTGATCCGCCAACCCGCGCTGATGAGCAGGTTCTTCATGAGGCAGCGTCACGTTCCCCATCGCCAGGCGCAGACCGTACAGAGGCTGCCCGGGGCCGCTCTCAGCCGCCACCAGGCCGGCACCGGCGATCACCAGCACCGCCGCAGCCCCTGCGAGCGACCAGCCGCGACGGAGAGAACGGTGCGGCAGAAGAGCCAGGGATCCGGCGCCCGTCCATCCGGCGAACATTGCGGCGCGTGCTCTGTCGAGCTCATCCTTGTGCGGCGCAAGACGCTCGGCGGCATAACGATCCAGCATCAGCTCGATGTCGCCCGTCTCCCGAGGTCCAGGCCGGCTCACGATTCGAGCTCCGACTCAGGCAGGATGCGCGCCTCCGCCATATCTGCCCCAAGCGAGTCACGGGTGAGCGATCGACGCAGGGCCTGGAGCGCGCGGAACTGGAGCGCTCGCACGCTGCCTTCGCGCTTTCCGATGATCAGGCCGATCTCGCGCGCACTGAGGCCGGCCATGAAGCGGTAGCCGATGACCTCCTGCTGCACCGGGGTCAGGTCCTCAAGGGCGGTCTCGAGGCGGCGAAACTCCATGGCCAACTCGGCGGACTCCTCCGGCCCGGGCCGGGTGCTGTCGACCTCTGCGATGGTCTCGAGCGGTTGGAGGCGCCGTCGAGCGCGGAGGTGATCGATCACGGTGTTGCGCGCGAGGCGGAAGAACCACGCCTCGAAGGGAACTCCTCGAGGCTGATACCGGGGGAGCGACTCGATCATCTTGAGGAAGATCCGTTGCATGAGGTCTTCCGCATCGGCACGGCTGCCGACACGGAAGAGCGCGAAGCGATAGACGCGGCCGGCCAGGCGATCGTAGATGGCGCCAATGGCTGCCTGGTCCCCTGCCCTCGCTCGTTCCACGAGCGCTTCGACATTCGGCTGTTGCTCAGGTGGGTCCATGCCGCGGCAAGCGTACCTGCCGCGGCATGGAGGATCTCGACGTCAGGGCCGGCCAGGGTGGTTCGTTGCGGCCTCCGGCAGGTCCGGGGCACCGGTGTTGCCGCCAACTGCATCCATGGCGCGGTTGAGGCCGATGTCTCCACCGAGCCTGTCGATGACACGCTGGACCGCGTCGGTCGCGGCGGCAGGGACGTTCTCGTTGGCGCTCAGCCGAGCGAGGACATCCCCGAGTGTGGCAAGGAGGCGATCCTGGTTCTCGGCCAGCTGGTCGAGGGCAGTGGACTGCCCCTCCCCGGTGTTCTCCGCCGGATGCGTATCCGCCTGGCTCTGCCCGGCTTGACCATCGGCCGCACCCGCGGCGGCCCGTGCCTGCCCCTCGTCAGCAGCGGAGGGAAGGGATGCATAGGCGACTAGAGAGCCTGCGACCGAGAGGACGATGGCGATCAGGCCACCGCGCAGCAGTCGGGTTCGTGGGTTCCATCGGTGCATGAGAAGTCATTCCTCGTGCGTGATTTGCGCGTAGCGGCGGTTGCCGCTCGCGGGGATTGGTACTCGTAGGAACGGCGCGTGGCCCAATTCGTTATGCAGCGACATCTCCGGACGCACGGTTGAGGCGCCGATCGGTCCTTCGCTATACTCCCGCTCGGTCGGCAGCGCACCACCTGCCGATCGAAGGCGTGGGTAGGTTGAGCAGGTGGTGAGCTCCGCTGACTGTAGATCAGCCGTCTTCGACTGTGGGGGTTCGATTCCCTCCCTGCCCACCATCGTCCGTTCGGGAAGGATCCGATGCCGAGATTTGCCAAGATAGGCATATGGTTGCCTATCATCTCGCCCGTCCTGCAGAATCTGCGCGCGCCCACGTAGCTCAGTTGGCAGAGCACGTCCTTGGTAAGGACGAGGTCTCCGGTTCGAGCCCGGACGTGGGCTCCACCCAATGCGGGTGGCCATTCGCATCAGATGTCGCGTAGGAGGTCGGATCCGCGGTGAACATTGCCCTACCGTTCCTCTCATCGGTCCTGTCATTCATCTTCGCCGCGATGGTCGGGGACCAGTGGCTGCGTCGCCGCCAGCCATACCAGCTGGTGTGGACGATCGGCCTGCTCTGGTACGGGATCAGTGCCGGAACCGAGTTCCTGGGCAGCGCCTTCGGCTGGAGCGAGCCGCTGTACCGTACCTGGTACCTGATCGGCGCATTCGGTGTGGCCTCGTACCTGGGGCTGGGCACCGTCTTTCTGCTCAACCGCACCCGATTTGGATACTTCGTGGCCTTCAGCCTCTTCGCCGGCGGCCTGTTCAGCATCCTGGCCGCCGCCGCCCGCGCGAAGGAGGGGGTCCCCGCATCGGACGGCGCCGTCCTGACCGTGGTGGCCTTCTCGACCGTGGGAGCGGTGGCGCTTGTGATCGCAACCCGCTTCGACCGGCGGCTGGTGGCACCCCTGTCAGCCGGCATCCTGGCTGTCGCCTCGGGGATCGTCCTCTTCCTGGTGGTGTTCGCCCCGCTGCCTGCTCCGGGATACGCGCTCGACCCGACGACGGGAGTGCCGGTTGGGACTGCATTCCCGAGCGACCTGCGGATCCTGACGCCGCCCTTCAACATCACCGGCGCGTTCGCGCTCGTGTTCGGAGCGATCTACTCGGCGTACATCTTCATGCCGAAGCGGCGCCTCTTGCGGATCGAGGGCGGTCCGCCCGTGATCGGAGCGATCGGGCGGGCAGTTGCGGTGGTGGTCAACTTCTTCGCTTCGATCCCGGGCGCCATTCGCTCCTCCCGAGCAGGGACGCTGAACTCGCGCGTGCCTGCGACGCTGCTGATCGCGCTCGGCGGTTTCGTCCCGGGCCTGACCAGCGGCCTCAACCGCTTCGGCATCACCTGGAGCTTCTTCCTGGGCGAGCTGCTGGGGATCGTGTTCATCTTCGTCGGCTTCCTGGTCAGCATCGAGGTCTTCAGCGACATCCGGCTGCCGTTCACCAGGGTCGTCCTGGTGCGACGCAAGCAGGCCGAGCCGCCGGGTGCCGCGCCGGCCTGATCAGCGCGCGGCGGCTTCCTCCGCGAACTGGGCCTGAAGCCGGCTCTACACGACCGCCGGGTGAGCAGTTCGACCACTCGCGTGCCAGCCCGACCCTCCAACTAGTCAGAAAGACGAACCGACGGCACCGATGCCTCGCCTAGTGATCAACGACGACCCTTCACAGGTCGGAAGTGACAACCTGGCGGTCAGTTGTGGCCGACCCCAGCGCGCTGGCCCAGCGTGCCCGCGTTGACATCTGACTCGGAGCCAGCCTAGAATCACGGCGCTTTCCCCCGGTGACCAGCCCTTGTTTGGCGTGGGCGGCGACGGGCGACTGACGAGGACATCGCATCGTGGCCAAGACCGAAAATCGACCTGTCATCTCGCTGGCGTGCACGACCTGCAAGGAGCGCACGTACAGCACCCGCAAGAACAAGCGAAACGACCCCGGCCGGATGGAGCTCAACAAGTTCTGCCCGCGATGCCGGCAGCACACGCTGCATCGGGAGACGAAGTAGGCAGAGCGCGTCGGTAGGGGTGTAGCTCAATTTGGTAGAGCACTGGTCTCCAAAACCAGCGGTTGCAGGTTCAAGTCCTGTCGCCCCTGCCAGCTTCATCGGTCAATCAAGAACCATCACAGCAGGAGCGAGCTGAAGCCATCGTGTTCCGCGGCATTCGCCAGTACCTCACCGAGGCCTGGTCCGAGCTGAAGAAGGTCGCCTGGCCAACGCGCCAGACGGTCATCAACCTGACCCTCATCGTGGTCGCCGTGTCGATCGCGGTCGGGGCCTACATCGCGGTGCTCGACACCGCCTTCCATGCGCTGATCGACCAGGTGCTGTGATGAAGGACGAGCAGGCCACCGAGCAGGCGACGGAGACCGGGGCGCGCAACGAGGCGCGCCAGGCGGCTCGCCTTTCCCGTGAGGCGCCGCAGCCGGACGATCCGTATGCCGCGGAGCGGACCACCAAGCAGTGGTACGTGATCCATACCTACTCCGGCTACGAGAACAAGGTCAAGGCCAACCTCGAGCACCGCATCGAGTCCATGGGCGTGGAGGATCAGATCTTCCAGGTGCTGGTGCCGATGGAGGAGGAGATCGAGATCAAGAACGGCCAGCGGCAGACTGTCAACAAGAAGGTCTTCCCGGGCTACGTGCTGGTCGAGATGGTCATGACCGATGAGTCCTGGTACGTCGTCCGCAACACCCCCGGCGTGACCAGCTTCGTGGGATCCGGCAACAGGCCCACCCCGTTGATGGAGGGCGAGGTCAAGAAGATCCTCAAGCAGATGGGGGTCGAGGCGCCCAAGTTCAAGCTCCAGTTCACGAAGGGCCAGAGCGTGCGCGTCAAGGATGGGCCGTTCGCCGAGTTCATCGGCACCGTCGACGAGGTCAACCCGGAGCGCAACAAGGTCAAGGTGCTGGTCAGCATCTTCGGTCGCGAGACGCCGGTCGAGCTCGACTTCCTCCAGATCGACAAGCTGTAGCCCATGGCCAAGAAGATTCGCGCCATCCTCAAGATCCAGGCACCTGCCGGCCGCGCCACAGCGGCGGCTCCGGTCGGGCCGGCGCTCGGCCAGCACGGGATCAACATCATGGAGTTCATCAAGGCCTTCAACGAGCGCACCGCCAGCCAGTCTGGCTACGTGGTGCCGGCCGAGATCACCGTCTTCGAGGACCGATCCTTCACCTTCGTCACCAAGGCCCCGCTGGCCGCCGCGCTCCTGAAGCGCGCCGCTGGAGTTGAGAGCGGCTCTGCCGAGCCGAACCGCACCAAGGTCGGCAAGGTGTCGCAGCGGCAGCTGCGCGAGATCGCGGAGACGAAGATGGCCGACCTGAATGCAAATGACGTCGAACACGCCATGCGGATCGTGGCGGGCACGGCGCGCAGCATGGGCATCGAGGTGACCGACTGATGCCGCACGGCAAGAAGTACATCGACGCTGCGAAGCTGGTCGAGCAGGACCGTCGCTACCTGATCGGCGAGGCCTGCGAGCTGCTTCCGCGCGTCTCCATCTCGAAGTTCGACGCCACTATGGAACTGCACCTGCGGCTGGGGATCGACCCGCGTCATGCGGACCAGCTGGTTCGCGGGACAGTCGTCCTTCCACACGGCACCGGTCGCACCACGCGCGTGATCGTCTTCGCCCAGGGCGAGAAGGCACAGGATGCCCTGCGTGCGGGAGCCGATGAGGTGGGCGGCGACGACCTCGTCAAGAAGATCGACGACGGGTGGTTCGACTTCGACGTCGCGATCGCCACGCCCGACATGATGGGAACCGTCGGACGCCTGGGAAAGAAGCTCGGGCCCCGTGGCCTGATGCCGAACCCCAAGGCGGGCACCGTCACCTTCGACATCGAGCGGGCGGTCAGCGAGATCAAGTCGGGCCGCATCGAGTTCAAGGTCGACCGGGCCGGCATCGTCCACGCTCCGGTCGGCAAGGCAAGCTTCACGCCCGACCAGCTGTCGGCCAACATCGCGACGCTCGTGGACGCCGTGCAGCGGGCGAAGCCGAGCGGCGCCAAGGGCACCTACATGCGCACACTGACGGTTGCCCCTACCATGGGCCCCGGGTTGCGAATCGACATCCCGTCGGCGCTGGCGGCGGCAAGCGCCTAGGAGGTCAGCGACCCGACTCATCGGGACAGCCGAAGAGAAGCCACAGACAGCGTTGTGCACCGGGTGCAAGCCCCGGGCCAATCGCCGGCCGAAGAGAGCCGGCGGCACGCCGAGGCAATGAGACGACCGGAGACGGTCCTCGTGCCGATGCGTGCGCGAGGACTTTTTTGATGTCACGGAGGTTCGTTAGGACAACATCATGCCGACCGATGCGAAACGCCAGGCGATCGCCGAGCTGACGGAGATGCTCCGCTCCAGCTCCGCCCTGGCCGTGGCCGATTACCGGGGCCTGAAAGTCTCAGAGATGCAGTCGGTGCGGAGGTCGTTGCGCGCCAACGGCGTGGAGCTGCACGTCGCCAAGAATCGCCTGCTGAAGATCGCCGCCGCCGAGGCGGGCCTCTCCGAGCTGACCTCCTTGCTCGCCGGTCCGACCGCCGTCGCGACGAGCTCTGGCGACGAGACGGCGCTGGCGAAGGCGTTGCAGGAGGCCCTCCGACCGTATTCCAAGGTGGTTGCCCTGCGGGGTGGCCTGCTGGGCGGAGTCGCCGTCGACGCGGCGGTGTTCCAGCAGTTGGCGAGCCTGCCGAGCCGCGACGTGCTGCTCAGCCGCATGGCCGGAGCCATGGCCTCTCCGATCGCGGGGATGGCCGGGGTCCTGGCAGCAAATCTTCGAAATCTCGTCGGCGTGCTCAGTGCAGTTGCCGACCAGAAGCGAGCAAGCGAAGGCGGCAGCGCCGCCTGACGAGGAAGGAAAGAGACACGAGCATGGCTACCAAGACGATGAGCAAGGACCAGATCCTCGAGACGATCGACGGCATGACCGTCCTCGAGCTCTCCGAGCTGGTCAAGGCATTCGAGGAGCGCTACGGCGTGACCGCTGCCGCCCCGGCGGCGGCCGCAGCACCAGCCTCGGCCGGCGACGGCGGTGGCGCACCGGCTGCCGCCGAGGAGCAGACGGAATTCGACGCGGTGCTGACCGAGGTCGGCCCGAACAAGATCCTGGTCATCAAGGCGGTGCGCGAGCTGACCGGCCTTGGTCTCAAGGAGGCCAAGGACCTGGTTGATGCCGCGCCGAAGGCGGTCAAGGAGGGAGTCGCCCGGGAGGAGGCCGACGCGGTCAAGGAGAAGCTCGCCGAGGCCGGCGCCTCGGTCGACGTCCGCTAGGGCCCCAGCGTTCTCACTGAGGGCCGGACCCGGTTGCGGGCCGGCCCTATCGCTTACCCCTAGCTCGCCTCGGCCAGGGCAGTGCGGTAGATCAGCGCCGCGACGGCCGCACCGATGGCCGGGCCGATCCACCACACGTACCAGTCTGCGTAGGCGCCTGCCGCGACGGCCGGTCCAAACCAGCGCGCCGGATTCATGGCGGCGCCCGTCAGCGGTCCGCCGACCAGGATGTCGGCCGTTACCGCCAGCCCGACGGCCAGGCCACCGAGCTTGGGCGCGCGCGCATCGACGGTTGTCCCGATGACAACCAGCAGCAGCAGCGCCGTGAGCACCGCCTCGATGCCGATCCCGAGGACCGGCGTTATGCCGGCTCCGAGCGCCGGGGTGCCGATCTTCGATGCCTGCCAGGAATCCGCGAATGCCACCTTCAGCGCAAGGCCCGCGGCAAGCCCGCCGACCAGCTGTGCGACGACGTAGAGGGCCGCCCCGGTCGCGCTGATCCGGCCCATGATCCAGACCCCGAGCGTGACCGCTGGGTTGAAGTGGGCACCGGAGACTGCGCCCAGCGCCGAGGCGAGGACTGCAAGTGCCAACCCGTGCGCCAGCGCGACGCCAACGAGGCCCGGGCTGGTTCCGCCGTTGGCGAGGAGGTAGTCGCCCAGCACCACGGAGCCTGCGCCCACGAAGAAGAAGAGGAACGTGCCGAACGCCTCGGCCACCAGTGCCGCCGCCGTGCGATCCCGGATCATCGACCTGCCTCCCATCACGCCTTCGCGCCCGCGAAGGTCGGAGGGCATTCTGTCAGTCGGGCGAGACCACCGCCAGGGGTAGCGCGAATCCGGCTTCTGTGCCGCCACCTTCCCGCGGGCTGGCCCAGAGTCGACCACCCAGCGAGTCGACGATCCGCTGGCAGACCGCCAGGCCGATGCCGAGGCCGGCGGTACGCATCTTGGCCGCTTCGGTCCGATAAAAGGCGGTGAACAACTGGCTGGGGTCCGCATCGCCGATGCCGATTCCGCGATCGAGGACTGCGACGCATGCTTCCTGCTTATCGGAGGAGACCCTCACCTCGATCTCAGTGGACGCGGGACTGTACTTCGTGGCGTTGGTCAGGAGATTGTCGAGGAGCATCTCAAGGTGGCCCCGATCGGCCTCGACCACCATCTGACCGGGCTCGACCACGAATGCGATGGAGCGCTCCGGGTGATGTCTGCGGTAGCCATCGACCGCGTTGCGCGCCACGTGCGCGATCAGTTGCGGCTCCTGGTCAGGCGGGGTCCCGGACCCGAGGCGCGTAAGGAGCAGGAGATTCTCGATGATGCCCAAGAGGCGGTTCGACTCATCGGCGATGTCCGTCAGCATCGAGTCCGCCTCCTCGGTCGCGAGCAGCCCGGCCCGGCCCCTGAGGAGGTGCGCATTGCCGAAGATCGTGGTGACCGGAGTTCGGAGCTCGTGCGACACCAGGCCCAGGAACTCGTCCTTGACCTGGTTGGAGGCGGCGAGCGCCTCAGCAGCCGCGCGCAGCGCCTCCTCCGCCTTTCGACGCTCGGTCACGTCGACCAGCACGTTGACGGCGCCGACGAGATGCCGGGAGGTGTCATGCAAGGGGGTCGGGTAGGCCATGAAGACGGCGCGCGTGCCGTCGAGGCGCTCGAGCTCGGTCTCGACCCCTCGGATCGGCCTGTCCTCCTTCAGCGCGATAGCCATCGGGCATTCATCGTGGGCCATCGGCTGCCCATCGGGCCAGTACAGGCGCCATGAGCCACACCATTGCTCGCCAAGCTCAGGACGGCGACCCCACAGCGTGACGGCATCGTCGTTGAAGTAGGTGATCCCGCCTTCGGCGTCGGTCGTGTAGACGGCAACTCCGAAGGTATCGAGGAAGGCGTGGAACTCAACGCCGGGTAGGACTGCACGCCCAGTGTCCTCGGAACCACCTGCATCCTTGCCGCGGGTGGGCCTGCTCGTCGTGGTCGTGCGTGGCGCCGCCGCCATCAGCACCTCATCAGCGGTGATTCGTCCCACTATCTCAGGTCGAGGCCGGCTTTGCGACCCTGTCGCCATCCGAGACATCGATCTTGTGGCGGCGCGCGGCCGCCAGGATCTTCCGTCGAGCCTGCTCCTTCGCCGTCTTCGACGGGAAATCGGTCTGGTTCCAGCGGGCGATGGCATTGCGAACGTGGGTCTCGTCGTTGATGGGGAGGTGCCCGGTGCCATCCTCATCG
>DATCQR010000016.1:0-2289 GCA_036569405.1 Candidatus Limnocylindria bacterium | reverse complement strand
CCGCAGGCGCGGCAGCGCGGCAGCGACCGCCTGACCACGATGCGAGATCAGGTCCTTTTCGCCCTCGGGCAGCTCGGCGGTGGTGATGCCGCTGGGCAGCATGAAGATCGGGTCATAGCCGAATCCTCCTGCGCCACGCCGCTCGGTTGCGATCGCCCCTTCCACGACCCCACTGAACAGCTCGATCCGTGGTGAGCGCACGGTCCCGTCCGGGGCAGCGCCGGGGATTGCCAGGGCGAGCCAGCAGACCATTCGCGCCCGTCGGTCAGTCGCGTCGCCGAGCAGCTCCAGGATCAGTGCTGCGCTATCGTCAACTTCCGGACCTCCATAGCGCGCCGATCGAGGCCCGGGGCCCCACTCGAGGGCGGCCACCTCGAGCCCCGAATCATCGGCCAGGGCGGGGAGTCCGGATGCCAGGGCATAGGCGGCGGCCTTGGCGGCGGCGTTCTCGGCGTAGGTGACGTATGGCTCCGGGACGTCAAGGCTGAGCCCGATCTGCTGTGGGAGCACCAGCCGGCCTTCGAGGCTCTGCAGAAGACGGCTGAACTCTCGCTGCTTGCCCGGATTGGCGGTCGCCAGCAGCAGTTCGCTCACTCGGCCGCGGCAGCCTCGATCGCTGCGCGCTGGACCTCGAACAGCTGACGGATACCGGCCGACCCGAGGTCGAGCATCTGGTTCATCTGGTCGCGCGAGAAGGATCGTCGCTCAGCAGTTCCCTGCACCTCGATCAGGCCGTCGTCGTCGGTCATGACCAGGTTGAAGTCGACCTCCGCGGTCGAGTCCTCGGCGTAGTTCAGGTCCAGTAGCGTCTGCCCACCGACGATGCCGACGCTGACGGCGGCCACCTTCCCGACCAGCAGGTGCGACATCCCGAACTTGTTGAGCGCCCGGGCGAGGGCCACGTACGCACCCGTAATGCTGGCCGTGCGGGTCCCGCCATCGGCCTGGACCACGTCGCAGTCAAGCGTGATCGTCCGCTCACCAAGGCGTGGCAGGTCGATGCACGACCGCAGCGATCGACCGATCAGACGCTGGATCTCGTGCGTCCGGCCCCCGATCCGCCCCGCGCTCGCCTCGCGCTGGCTGCGCTCTGTGCCCGCGCGCGGCAGCATCGAGTACTCGGCGGTGATCCAGCCACCGCCCTTGCCTCGCATCCAGCCCGGGACCCGATCCTCGATCGTCGCGGCACAGATCACCCGGGTGTCGCCGACGCGGATCAGGACCGATCCCTCGGCGAACTTCAGGTAGTCGTGGACGATCTTGACCGGCCGGAGCTGGTTGGCGGCGCGGCCGTCGGGGCGTCGAGTCTGGGCGATCGTTGACATCGCCGCCGATTCTACGCGGCGGCCGCGGTCAGGGCAGGTACACCACGTCTGACGCGCGAACCCAGTAGCCGGCCCAGACGCCGCCGCTGACGTAGAACCACGTGCCGGACTGGTTGGAGAGCGTCCGGCGCACGGTCGTGGGAGCGCCAGAATCCTTCGACAAGGTGTAGGTCTTCTGGGCCGTCATCGCACCCACGGTGCTGAACCGGTATCCAGTGTGGGTGCCCCTCTTGAACGTGAGCCCTGCCGCTGGGTTGAAGGTGGTATACGTGCTACTGGTGGCGGCCACCGGCGACGTGGACAGCCATGAGACGCTTGATTGTCGGATCCAGTAACCGGCCCACACGCCGCTGGTGACGTGGAACCAGGTGCCGGACTGGTTGGTGATCGACGCGCGTGTGTCGACCGGCGCGCTCGAGCCCTTCGCCAGCGTGTAGCTCTTCACCGATGTTAAGGCGCCCATGCTTCCGAACCGGTACCCGGTGTGCGTACCAAGACCGAACATGAGCCGCGCCGGCTTGGCGCTCGCCGCGACGGTGATCATGTTGGGTGGCTTGGTTGGCATGACATAGGCAGTGGTGCCGGTGCCGGCGGCCACCCATCCGATGCGTGGATAGTCGGCAGAGGGCCATTCGGTGAAGTCGAACTGCACCTGGTACCACTGGTAGCCGCCGGAAGCGATCGGGCCCCCAAGGACAGCCACCGTGGCTCCCGTGGAGAGCTGGTCGAGCGACGTGAAGCCGGTGCCGGCGCCTGATCTCACGTTGACGCTGTCGACCGCGACTCGGCCGAATCCGCCCACGGCCAGGGTCGGGCCGCCGGCGCTCTTCGACGAGACCAAGGGCTGGCTGTTGCCCCGGTAGTCGACCGCGATGACGCGGAAGTCATATGAGTGCCCTGGCGTTCCTATGAACGTGGCGCTCTTGGCCACCGTCGAGGCCAGCCAGGGGACCCACACGGAGGT
>DATCQR010000015.1:0-5045 GCA_036569405.1 Candidatus Limnocylindria bacterium | reverse complement strand
GCCACAGGCTGGGGGGTCGCCACCGAGCTCGGCCGGCTGCAGCGGGACCTGGTCATCTTCGGGGCCGGCTTCGGCCTGACCGTCTCGCCGCGGGCCACCGCTGCCGTGGAGGCGGCCGGCGCATCGGCCTATGGCGTGGCGAGCGCCATGCTGCAGGTGACCCGCACGATCGGGATGAGCGTTGGCCTGGCGCTGCTGACCAGCATCGGCCAGAACCGGATCGACGAGCTGACCGCGCTCATCAACGACCCGTCGCGCCGCGATGGGCTGGTGACCGCGCTGGGGCACCCGGAGTTCGTGGGCGTCGACCCACGCTCGAGCCTGGCGCTCGTCGACCTGCTCGAAGCGTGGTCGCGAGGCGAGGCGGCCGGGGTGCTGCGGCTCGTCTTCGCGATCGCGGTGGCGGTGGCCGCGGTCACGATCCTCCCCGCGCTGCTGGTCGCGGGAGGGCGCCGCGCCTCAGGCTAGAAGAGCGGCTCGGCGATGACGATCAGCTCGCCCCAGTTGCGGTTGTAGCCCTGGCTCGTCTGCAGCGTGAGCCGCTCGTGGTCTGTCGGGTTGGCCCAGCGCGCGCCCGGGCAGCCCGGCTTCGCGTACCGCAGCGCCAGCGGTGGGTTGGGCATCGGGTTGGCGCGCGAGTCGGGGCAGGCCTGGTTGGGGTGGATCTCGGTCACGACGTAGCGCAGCACCACGCCGTCCGACATCAGGACCCTGACCTCCGCTCCCAGCATCACGTTCCAGAGGCGCTTGAACAGGTGCTGGAGCGCGTGGCCGATGATGTACGCGTTCGCCCCACGGCCCGGCTGCGAGCCATGGCAGACGTACGCCCCGTCGTCTGGCGGGAAGCCGCACTGGCCCGGCAGCGCCTCCTTGACGGCGACGTTCAGGTCGACCGAGGAGACCTCGAGCTGGACCGCGACCCAGTCGTCGGGGATGGGAGTGCCGGTCGGCGTCGGCACCGGCGTGAACCCGGAGGACTCGGGGCTCGGGCTGGGAGTGGCGACCGCGACCTCGCTGGCATCGGGGATCCCCGGCAGGATGGCCCCGGGCTTGTCGACCGGCAGCTGCCCGGCGAGCATGAGCGAGGCACCAGCCACCGCGAGGACGAGCGGGAGCACGATCCCCGGCGCGGTGGAGCCCTTCATCGGGCCGAGTCTACCGTGAGCGCCCGCTCAGAGCAGTCCGGCCGCCGATGCTCGCAGGAAGCTGATGATCGGATCCGGGAAGAGGCCGAGGAGCAGCACGCCGGCCACCGAGATGGCGAGCGCGAAGGCGGTGAGCGGTGAGCGGTCGATCGGCGCCGGGTCCGCCTCCGGCTCGCGCATGTACATGTAGACGATCACGCGGAGGTAGTAGAAGGCGGCCAGCGCCGCGTTCAGGGCGATCGCCACCGCCAGCCACGCGACCCCCGCGTCGACGGTGGCGACGAGCACGTAGAGCTTGGCGAAGAAGCCGACCGTCGGCGGGATGCCGGTCAGCGACAGGAGCAGGACCGCCATCGCCGCCGCGAGGGCGGGGGCGCGTCCGGCGAGGCCGGCAAAGGCGGCCAGGCCGCCGAAGCGCCGCGGGTCGCGCTGCAGCATCCCCACCACGCTGAAGGCGGCGATGTTCATCACCCCGTAGCCGAGCACGTAGAAGAGGATCGCGTCGATCCCCTCGGTGCGGATGGCGGGATCGGTGGCGTGGGCGAAGGCGGCCAGCCCCGCCAGGATGTAGCCGGTGTGGGCGATGCTCGAGTAGGCCAGCATCCGCTTCACGTTGGTCTGGGCCAGGGCCACGACGTTGCCGCCGGTCATGGTCAGGACCGCCAGGACCGCGACGACGCCGTACCAATCAGCGCCGCTCGCCCCCAGCCCCTCGGCGAAGAGGCGGACCAGCAGCGCGAAGGCGCCCAGCTTCGGCCCCACCGACAGGAAGCCGGTGATGGGTGTCGGTGCCCCCTGGTACGCGTCGGGGGTCCAGTAGTGGAACGGCACTGCGGCCGCCTTGAAGGTGGCGCCGACGGTGAGCATCGCGATCGCGATGACGCCGGCCGGTCCGCCGCCGCTCAGCAGGCCGCCGATCTCCGAGAGATGGGTCGAATGCGTCAGCCCGTAGGTCCAGCTGATCCCGAAGAGGAGGATCGCGCTGGCGAAGCTGCCGAGCAGGAAGTACTTCAGCCCACCCTCGTTGCTGTAGCGATCCGTCTTGTGGAAGCCGGCAAGCAGGTAGGCCGGCATGACCATCAGCTCCAGGCCGATGAAGAGCGTGATCAGGTCGCTCGCCGAGGCGAGCACGAACATGCCGGTCAGGCTGAAGAGCAGGATCACGTTGAACTCGCCGAGCGGCAGACGGCGCTGGGCCAGATAGGACGGGGCAAAGAGCGCGGACAGCACGCCGATCACCACGGTGGCGACCTTGAAGAAGACCGACAGGTCGTCGACCCGGTAGAAGCCGGCGAAGACGGTCTGGTTGACGCCCCACACCGTCCAGCACGCATACCCCACGAAGCCGAGCCCGATGACGGTGATCGGCGTCAGCAGCCACTTGTCCTCGCGACGCAGGAAGAGGTCGGTGGTGAGCACCACCAGCACCAGGGCGGTGAGCGCGATCTCCGGCAGGATCGTGCGCAGCTCGTCGGGGTTCATGGGAGCGCGGTCACCACGGAAGGGTCAGGCTGGTGAGGCCGTGCGAGCCGTTGACCGCCTCGAGGATGCGCTGCACCGGCGCCGAGATCGCGTCCAGCACAGGGCCGGGCAGCACGCCGAGCGCCACCACGAGCAGGATCAGCGGGGTCAGCGCCAGCCACTCGTTACGGCTCATGTCGGTGAGGGTCGGCCAGGCGCGGCGCATCCAGTCGGATGGGACGGCGAAGAAGACGCGCTGGAACATCCACAGCATGTAGACCGCGCTGATGATCACGACCAGCATCGTGGCGGCCGCGACCCAGCCGGAGTACTGGAACGAGCCGAGCACCACCAGGAACTCGCCGATGAAGCCCGATAGCCCGGGCAGCCCGATGCTGGCGAAGGTGAACAGCCCGAAGATCGCCGCGTAGCGCGGCAGCCGGGCGTTCAGCCCGCCCATGTGCGCGATCTGGCGGTCGTGGGTGCGCTCGTAGATGACCCCGACCAGCAGGAAGAGGGCGCCGGTGGTGACCCCGTGGCTGATCATCTGGAAGACGGCGCCCTGCAGCCCCTGGGTGTTGAACACGAAGACGCCGAGCATGACGAAGCCCATGTGGCTGACCGAGGAGTAGGCGATCAGCTTCTTCAGGTCGGGCTGCACCATGCTGACCATGGCGCCGTACAGGACGGCGACCACCGCCAGGCCGATGACGATCGGGGCGAAGGCGACCGCCGCGTCGGGTGCCAGCGGCAGCGAATAACGCAGGAAGCCATAGCCGCCCAGCTTCAGGAGCACCCCCGCCAGGATGATGCTGCCGGCGGTCGGCGCTTCGACGTGCGCATCGGGGAGCCAGGTGTGGAACGGCCACATCGGGACCTTGATGGCGAAGGCCAGGAAGAAGGCGACGAAGGCGAGGGCCTGGAGCGAATCGGTATATCCGAAGCCGCGGAGCGTCTCGTAGCTGAAGGTGAACGCGTGTCCGGCCGATGCGTAGGCGATCGCCACGGCCAGGATGGCGACCAGCATCAGCAGCGACCCGACCAGCGTGTAGATCACGAACTTGACGGTCGCGTAGATGCGCCGCGGGCCGCCCCAGATCCCGATCACCAGGTACATCGGGATCAGGCTGAGCTCCCAGAAGACATAGAAGAGGAACAGGTCCAGGCTGACGAAGACGCCCAGCATCCCGATCATCAGCAGCAGCATGGTGGCGTAGTACTCCTTGACCCGGGTCTGGATCGGATCCCAGGAGTAGAAGATGCTGACCACGCTCAGAACCGTCGTCAGCAGCACCAGCACGACCGACAGGCCGTCCACGCCGAGCGTGTACCGCATCCCGAAGGCGGAGATCCACGAGAGGTCCTCGCGGAACTGGAACTCGGCGCCATCGGGCTTGTAACCCAGCAGGTTGAGGCTGAAGGCAAGGCTGGCGAGCGCGGCCAGCAAGGCGATCCAGCGGATGAGTCGGTGGTTGTGGCCGGGCACCAGCAGGATCAGCGCCACGCCGATCAGCGGCGTGAAGACGACCAGGCTCAGGACGGGAAGATCGGTCATGCGCGGAAGACCAGGAAGGCGACCAGCACGACCACCAGCCCGGCGGCCATTCCCAGGGCGTAGTTCTGGACGTGGCCGGTCTGCGTGCGCCGCAGGAGGCCGCCGTAGCGCTGAGCCAACCACCCAGCCCCATTCACGGCTCCGTCGATGACCTTGGCGTCGAACCACCACAGCGCGTTGCCGAGCAGCACGCCGCCGCGCGCCCAGACCAGGCTGTAGAGGTCATCGACGTAGTACTTGTTCACGCTGGCGGCATACATCCCCGGGCCGAGCCCCAGCGGGATGCGAGCCACGAAGCGCGCCGGGGCCTCCGGATCGCGGACATACCAGCGGTACGCCAGCCAGATGCCTGCTGCTCCAACGCCTGCCCCGAGGAGCAGGAGCAGCCCGCCGAGCCCGAAGAGGCTGAATCCGGCGTGGCCGCCGGCGGCGAGCGAGCCGGGCAGGATCCCGGCTCCCGCGTCCTCGGCGCCGCGGAACACCTCCTCCAGCCAGCCATGGATCACGCCGCCCTCCGGCGGCAGGCCCAGCAGCAGGCCGATAAGGATCGTCGGGACGGCCAGGATGACGAGCGGCGCGACCATCGTCGGCGCCGACTCGTGGACGTGCTGCCAGACGTCGGCCGGGCCACGCCATCGGCCATGGAAGGTCATGTACACCATCCGGAAGGTGTAGAAGGCCGTCATGAAGGCGACCAGCAGGCCCACTGCCCAGAAGACGTAGTAGCCGCGTCCGAAGGCCTCGCCCAGGATCTCGTCCTTGCTGAAGAAGCCCGCGAAGATGGGGATCCCGGCCAGCGCCAGCGAGCCGACCACCATGGTGAGGTAGGTCCACAGCATCTTCGCCCGCAGGCCGCCCATAAGGCGCATGTCCTGCTCACCGGC
>DATCQR010000014.1:0-8416 GCA_036569405.1 Candidatus Limnocylindria bacterium | reverse complement strand
CACCAGGGCCGTTCACCGGCCTACGGCGAAGGAATCAGCTTCTGGGCGCTGGCCGAGATGGTCCGTGGCCGCGCAGGAATCAACGAGTCGGAGGATCCGGCTGCGGCGCGTTCAAAGGTGACCGGCATGCTCGATGAATGGGTGACCGATGAAACCGAGCGCCGGTGGGTGGAGCCCCGCATGCTCCAGCTGCTTGGTCTCGAGGCGACCGAGGCCGATGAGCGTCCCGATCGCGAGTCGCTCTTCGCCGCCTGGCGGGTCTTCTTCGAGCGTGTGGCCGAGCGCGGTGTCGTCGTCCTCGTCTTTGAAGACCTCCAATGGGCCGATGACGGCCTGCTCGACTTCATCGACCACATCCTCGAGTGGTCGCGCGACCGGCCGATCTACCTCATCAGCCTGGCGCGACCCGAGCTCCTCGACCGGCGCAGCGACTGGGGTGCCGGCCGGCGCAACTTCACCTCGCTGGTGCTGGAGCCGCTCGAGCCCGAGCTGATGCGCGAGCTGCTTGCCGAGCTGGTTCCGGGGCTGCCCTCGTCGGTGGTTGAGCGGATCCTTGAACGGGCGGAGGGCATTCCGCTCTATGCCGTCGAGACCGTTCGCATGCTGCTAAGCGATGGCCTCGTCACGCTCCAGGACGGGATCTATCGGCCGACGGGGGACCTCTCGGAGCTGTCCGTGCCCGCCTCGCTGCATGCCCTCATCGCCTCCCGCCTTGATGGCCTCGACCCGGCCGATCGGACGCTGCTCCAGGCGGCATCGGTGATCGGCAAGACGTTCAGCATCGATGCCCTGGCGGCCGTCAGCGGACTGCCGACGGATGAGGTCGTGACGCGCCTGCGCGCGCTCGTACGCCGCGAGATGCTGTCGCTGGAGGCCGACCCGCGATCCCCCGAACAGGGCCAATACCTCTTCGTGCAGGGCCTCATCCGTGAGGTGGCCTATGGGACGCTGGCCAAGCGTGATCGGCGGCGGCTGCACATCGCTGCGGCGCGCTATTTCGAGGCGCTCGACGACGAGGGAATCGCCGGGGCGCTGGCGGAGCACTACCTGGCGGCGTACAAGGCGCAGCCGGAGGGGCCGGAAGGCGACGCGGTCGCGGCCCAGGCGCGCGTGGCGCTGCGTGGAGCGGCCGAACGTGCCCGGTCGCTGGGCTCTTTCCTTCAGGCGACACGCTTTCTGGAGCAGGCGCTCGAGGTGACGACCGATCCTGTGGAGGAAGCGCAGCTGCATGCGGCGGCCGGCAATGCTGGCCTCTACGCGGGGCTCATTGATGAGCCGATGGCGCACATGGCCCGCTGGCTACAGTTGGCGCAGGTGGCAGGGGACCGCCGCGGATTGATGGAGGCCATCACCGGGAACTCGCTTGCCCTCAGTGCCCACGGGCGAATCGCCGAATGTGTGGCAATCCTGGAACCGGCGTTTGACGAGTACCGCGACCTCGCAGAGACGCGAGAGTACGTCCGGCTCGCCGCAGAGCTGGCGCGAGCCTATCTGCTCCTCGGACGCGGAGAGGACGCGGTCAAGGTCGTGGATGGAACCCTCCCAACCGCGGAGCGCCTGGAGCTGACCCGCGAGACCATCGAGCTTCTCGTCACGCGCGGGCCCGCGCTGGCCGGCATGGGACGGCTGCGCGAGGCCATCGTGACCCTCGTCGGAGCGGTGGAGGCGAGCACGACCTACGGCTTGGCTGACGTGGGCCTGCGCGCGCGAGTGAATCTCAGCTACGCGGCCGCCGCCGAGGATCCTGAGCTCGCCTACCGGGTAGCGCGCGAGGGCGTGGAGCTGACGCGCCACCTCGGCATGCGCGGCTACGCCTTCTATTTGCTCAGCAACGCGGCCGAGCTGGCGATCCGCATCGGCGACTGGGACTGGCTACTGCCCGAGTTGGAAGAGGCCGTCCAGTTGGAAACCGACACCGCCTCCAGGATGCGTCTCGCCGAGATCCGTGGCCTGCGGGGCGTGGACGTGAACGATGAGTTCCAATGGCTCGCCGACCGAATGGCGGACATGACCGAGGTCCAGGCGCAGGCCTCAGTCGACGAGGTGCATGCTCTTGTCGCGCTCGGGTTGGGCGACCACCGGGCGGCGCTCGACCTCGCGCGACGCTCGTACCAGATGAGCATCGCCCCTGATAGCGCGTCGCTGCAGACCGCCGGCCGGGCCGCCGCCTGGATCGGCGACCGCCAGGCCCTCACCGATGCGCTCGCTCTAATCGGAAACCAGACCGGGCGCGTGGCGTCTGCCATGGGGCGCGAGGCCGAAGCGGCGCTGGCGGCACTCGAGGGGCGGCCCGAGGCGCTCGCGGGCTTCGCCGAGGCGATCCGTCGGTGGCGGGAGCTCGGTTTGGACTTTGAGGCGGCCTTATGCGGACTCAACCTCCTCATCATGCTGGGGCCCTCGGAACCTGCGGCCCGCGCTGTAGGAGAGGAGGTCGCCCAGGTGTTCGAGCGACTGGGGGCTCTTCCGTTCCAGAAGCTGCTGGCCGATGCGATGAATGCTTCAGTTTCGACACCCAGTTCGCGCCCGGAAGCGCCGCCCGTCCAGGAGGTGCGGGCCTCGGCCACTCGCTCTGAGTGACCCTCGAACCATGGCGTTCACGCGGATTGGTGCAACTCGCAGCCGGCTGCGGTGGCATCGGCGGCCAGGGATTCGAGCGGCTCGTCGCTGTCGGCCGTCTCCTGGATGAGCCCCATCACGCGATGCACGCCGACCTCGCGATAGCCCGCCAGCAGCTCGACGCGCGAGGGTCCGGCGTCCTTGAGGACGTATCGGCTGATGTTCACCGACAGCCGCAGGGTCGAGGGGTCCCGCCCGATCTCCTCGCATCGAGAGGCGATGACCGGCTTGGCCTCGCCCACCTCGTTGGGGGTCAGCCAGTCGAGGTTAAGCTCATCGGCGAAGCGGGCGGCCAGGCGCCAGGTCACCTTCGGGCCGTTGCCGCCGACCATGACGGGCACGCGCGGCTCCTGGAGGCCGCGTGGGACGTTGATGGCATCGGTGACCGATGCGTACCTGCCGGCAAACGTCGCTCGGCCGGGTCCCAGCATGCGGGTGATCACCTCGAGGTGGTCGGCGAGGGTGGCCAGGCGCGTCTTCGTGTCGGGGAAGCCGTAGCCATACGCCCGCCACTCGTCTTCCTTCCAGCCGGCGCCGATCCCCAGGTCCATCCGGCCGCCGCTGATCACGTCGAGGGTGCCGATCATCTTGGCCGTCAGTGCCGGGTTGCGATACGCGGTGCAGATCACGACATGGCCCAGCCGCACGCGCTCGGTCGAGGCGGCCAGTGCGGCGAGCGTCGTGAAGGACTCGAAGGTCAGCTCATCGGTCGGCTCGGGCTCGGTCTGGAAGTGATCGAAGACCCAGACCGATTCGAAGCCGAGACGCTCCGCCTGGCGCGTGACCGCCAGCGTCCGCTCCCACGCGCGCCGCGCTTCCCAGCCGTCGTATTCGCCCGTCCAGCCCTGCGGCACCACCACGCCGATCTCCATGCCGCCAACCTACCACGCGCCCGCGGTCAGACCTTTCCACCGTCGAACCGCCGCATGTCCACCCAAGCCCCTTCGTGTGGAAACGAATGTGGATAACTTGGTGGACAGACCCCCTTCGCAAGGCCGGTTGAGGCCCGTACCATTCGGCGCCGACGCCTATCCTCAGGTCGGTCGCAATCATCGGTCCCGTCTGGGAACCATCCGTCCTCTCGCCAATCGGAGGCACGCCCACCATGTTGCAGCGGCTCATGCCGTCGTCCGCGGCACCGATGCCGGGAGATCCTCCCGCCGATCCGCCGCCACCCGATGTCGCGGAATTCATCCGCTTCTGCCACGACCGCAAGCCTGTCGGCTGGCCCGAGCTGTATGACGAAATGTGCGCCGTCGCCGCTCGCCGCGAGTTCAACGGCTGGGATCAGGACCAGTTCGCGGCCAGGGGACTGACCTTCAGCCTGTTCGAGATGTCCAGGCTCTCCGGTTGGGTGCGGGCCGTCCTCGCGGTGCCAGCGGAGCCGATCGAGGGCGTCGCCGTTCCCCTGATGCCGGGCTGACCGTTCGGCTCTTTGGGTCGCCCCGCCGTCACGTCGAGGTGACGCGGCGGCCGTCTCCTGATCGCCGAATCGCCCGATGTTGCCAGGGCGCACCGAGTTGTCCACATCGCGCCATCCACTGGGTGCGGATGTCCACAAATGCCGCGTCTAGTAGCTGTGGCGCCGCGCCATCTCGCGTTCGATCAGGCGTTCCATGATCATGTACTTCTCGATGCGCCGCCGCAGCTCGTTGGCCTCGGGCGTGTAGAGATGGACGAACTGCTGGAGCTCGAGTGACAGCTTGCGGCTGAACATGCGTGCGTGGTCGAGGTTGCGCCGCAGCAGCACCTGGTCCATCCGGCGGAGGTGCTCCTCGTTGAGCAGATCCTCGTCGCGCAGTAGCTGCTGATCGGTCTCGATCTGGGTCGGCTGCAGCTGCACCGGGGCGATGATGCGGTCGTCTGGCATGTCGCCGGCAGTCTACCAATGGCCGGCCCCGGCGGTGGCGTTGGCTATCCTAGGACCGGCTTGTCCCCGTAGCTCAGTGGACCAGAGCGGCTGCCTTCTAAGCAGCGGGTCGCAGGTTCGAATCCTGCCGGGGACGCCACCTTTGTTCCTCAGATCTCGGCGATGCGCTGCGGAGCCATGCGCGGCCCATGGCGCGGAGCCCGGATCCCGCTCGCCTCGAGGAGGCGCTGAACGCGGCCCCGCTGCCCGCGGTACGGCTCCAGCAGCTCGAGCATCCTGGCGTCGTCCGCGCGTGGCTCGCGTGCCAACGCCCAGGCCACGACATTGGGCAGGTGGTAGTCGCCGACGCTGACTGCATCGGGATCTCCGAAGGCGATGCGGCCCACCTCGGCCAGCGTCCATGGACCGATCCCCGGCACCGCTGCGAGCCGGGCGTAGGCCTCCGCCACCGGCGCGGCCTCGATACGCGCAGCCAGCTGCGCGGCGTGCCTGATCAGGTCGGCGCGGCGCCGCTCCAGGCCGAAGCGATGAAAGGCGAAATAGGGGAGCGCCGCGAGTGTCGCGGGGCTCGGCGGGAGGCGAAGGCCGGCGGGACCGGGTGCGGGCTCGCCGTGGCTGGCGATGATCCCGCGGAACGCCGCTCGTGCCTCGACGCCGGCCACCTTCTGCTCGCAGATCGCGGGCAGCAACGCCTCGAACGGCCGGTTGGTGCGCGGCAACCGCAGACCGGGAAAGCGATGCGCCAGCTCACCAATGAGCCGATGCTCGGCAACGAGGACGGCGGGATCGTCGTTCGCCCCGACCAGGTCGGAGGCTCCTCCGACCGCATTCGCGGCCCCGGCGCCCCACGCCGAGACCTGAACGCCACCCTTCGCGGCGCGGAGGCGCAGGGTGGCGGGGCCTTCCGGCGTGCGCGTGGCGCGCCAGATGCCGTCAGGGTCGAAGCGGATCGTCGGGTCGCCGCGACCATGTGCGATGGGGCCAAGCGTGAGGGCCAGGTTGATCGGCGCGGGGAGCGAGACGAACCCGCTGGCATCGGGCTCGGCCATCGGTCAGCGGTGCATGCTCAGCACGATCGGCGTCTCCGAGCGCTGGACCGTCTCGAAGTCCTCGCGTGAACGGATCCCACGGTAGCCCTCAGCCACCACGAGTTGCCCGCAGATGCCCCCCAGCGAGTTGCCCGGTCCGGGCAGCACCAGCACGTCGGGCGCCTCCTCGCGCAGGGCGACGCGCACGCTGACCGCGAATCGGAACGGCGTCGTCACCTGCTCGCCGAGGGTGTAGTCGCGCAGCGCGGCGGGGTCCGTGGACCACGGCGTCCAGCGAACGCCACGCCCGTCGATGATGGTCGCCGAGGGCGCTCGCCACTCCAGGTCGCCGAGCTGGTCAAGCGCTGCCGCGGCGACGTGCGCGACCAGTGGGGTGTGGTACGGGCCATGCTGGGAGAGGCGCAGGGGGAAGAGCCGCTCGCCAACACGCACCGGGGCGAGGCGGCCGAGCAGGCGCTCGACGCCGGCCTCGTCGCCGGCCAGCACGGCATACGCACCGAGGTCGATGCTCTCGTGCACGTGGCCGTCGCCGTTGACGCTCGGTTCGGCCAGGGCGGCCGCCACCGCCGCCTGCAGTTGCGGGTCGGGTCGCCAGGCGGCGTCCGCCAGTGGGTAGATCACCTGCCCACCGGGACCTCCGGCTGGCAGTGGCTCCTGCTGCAGGATGGCCATCTCCTGCACCAGCCGGAAGGCGTCGTCGAAGGGAAGCGCCCCGGCTGCGGCGAGCGCCGTGTACCAGCCGAGCGAGTTTCCGATGACCGCTGTGACCTGGTGGTCGGCGACGGCAGCCTCGGCATCGAGCATCGAGACCAGGAAGATCAATGGCGAGGCGTGGATCGGCTGGAGGTGACGGCTCGGGTCGAAGCGGTCCGCCCGATCGAGGTCCAGCAGTGGCTCAAGGCCGTAGCCGGCGCGCAGCTGCTCGGCGCGGAGCACCCACGGGTGATCAGGCTGGAGCGAGCCAAGCGAGGCCGCGGCGTACGACCCGCGCCCAGGGCAGGCGAGGACCGCACGCTGCATCATGCGTGCAGCCTGCCGCTCACCGTGGTGAGCGCCCCGGCCACGATCTGGTCCGTCCCGATCAGCACCGCGCTGGTGGCAGTTCCGAGCGGCACGAAGCTGTCCACCGCCCGGACCGACCACAGGCGACGACCGATGCCGGCCTCCGCGAGGTCCGCCAGGATTGCGTCGGCCACGCCGCCACCGGTGCGACGGCACTCGTCGACCACCAGCACGGCGCCGATGTTCGCCGCCTGCTCGCGGATCGCCTGGTGCGGAAGCGGGTTCAGCCATCGGATGTCGAGCACCCGCGCGGCGATCTCGTGCTCCTCGCGCAGCCGCCGCGCGGCCTGCAGCGACAGGCGCAGGCCGTTGCCGTAGCTGACGATCAGGAGGTCGGCTGTCCCGGTGTCGAGCGGTCCGTAGATGCCCACCTCGCCGGGGAGCAGCGTGGCCGGCGGCGCGGGGTAGTCGGTCAGCCAGCCGCCGTCCCCATCGGTCTCCAGGTCCTTCTCGTGGTAGAGCGCGATCGGCTCCAGGAAGACGACCACCCGTCCGTCCTCGGCCGCCATGGCGACAGCGCCACGCAGCATCCTCGCCGCATCGTCGCCACGCGCCGGGATCGCCACCACCAGGCCGGGGATGTCGCGCAGGGCCCCGACGCTGTTGTCGTTGTGGAAGTGGCCACCGAAGCCCTTCTGGTAGGCGAGGCCGGGGACGCGGACCACCATCGGGTTGCGGAACTGGCCCGAGCTGAAGAACTGGAGGGTCGCCGCCTCACCGCGCAGCTGATCGAGCGCGTTGTGCAGGTAGGCCAGGTACTGGATCTCGGCGATCGGCAGGAGCCCGATGTGCGCAGCTCCCTGGGCGATGCCAAGGATCGAGGTCTCGTCCAACAGGGTGTCGAAGACGCGACCGGTCCCGAATCGGCGCTGGAGCCCGTTGGTCACGTTGTAGACGCCGCCCTTGCGCCCGACATCCTCCCCGAACAGGATCACCTCGGGACGCCTTCCCAGCTCATCCGCCAGCGCGGCATTCAGGCAACCGGCGAGCGTCCGCGCCGTCGGGATCAGGGCCTCCTCGGGCAGCGTTCCGCCGTGAAGCTCGAGGCGTGCCGCCGGGTCGAGCAGTGGCTTGGCCGCACGCGCCACGATGCGGACCGGGTGATAGGGCGCCATCGGCGCGACGACCTCCTCGGTGGTCTCCAGGCGTGGCCGGCGGGTCGCCTCCTCGGCGGCTGCCATGACGCGCTCCCGGGTGTCCGCCAGCATGGATCGGAGCTCCTCCGGCGTTGCGGCACCGGTCTCGATCAGGTGCCGGGCGTTGCGCAGCAGCGGATCCCGCGCCTCGTTCTCGGCGATCTCCTCCGCGGACCGATAGGACTGCTCGGCGTCGCTGCCGGCATGCCCCCACAGCCTGACCGTGTGAAGGTGGAGGAAGGCGGGTCGGCGGGCGCCGCGCACGAAACGCACCGCCTCCGCGACCGTGTCCCAGACCTCGTCGATCTCCCCCTCGGCCAGGTCGTAGCGAAGGTGCTCGAGGTGGCCGAAGCTCGAGGCGATCCAGCCCTCGGGCGTCGGCACGCTGATGCCGGTCTCGTTGTCCTCGCAGACGAACAGGATCGGCATCGGCAGGCCGAGTCGCACGGCATAGCGGGCGGTGTTGATCGACGCCAGTGCCGTGGCATGGTTGACCGTTGCGTCACCGAATGAGCAGAGCACGATTGCGTCGTCCGGTAGGTCGGTCGCCACCCCGAGCCGCCGCGCCCTCGCCAGGCTGAAGGCGAGCCCCATCGCCTTGGGCAGATGGCTTGCGATTGTGGACGTCTGGGGTGGGACCCACAGGGGCCGGCTGCCCCACACCTTGTGTCGTCCCTGCGCGA
>DATCQR010000013.1:0-3029 GCA_036569405.1 Candidatus Limnocylindria bacterium | reverse complement strand
GCGAGGGATCGTGCCGCCTGTCGACGAGCCGGTGTCATTCGCAGCAGCGCTCGAGGCGGCCGGCCCCGGATCGGTCCTGCTCTTCGAGCGGCACGAGGGAAAGCGACTGACCGAAATGGAGCCGCCGTCGAGCGTCTTCATCGGTCCGGAGGGAGGCTTCAGCCCGGCGGAAGTGGGAGCCGCGGAACGGGCGGGTCTGGCGCTCGCCGGCCTGGGGCCGCGGATCCTGCGCTCGGAGACCGTGGCCGTCGCGGTTGCGGCGGCCATCTTGTCGCGGACCGGCGACTTCGCCTAGGCTCCGCGCATGGCCGATCGCGACCCCACCTACCAGTCCGACTGCCTCTTCTGTCGGATCGTGGCCGGCGAGATCCCGGCCGATATCGTCTTCGAAGACGATATCGTGGTCGTGTTTCGCGACATCAATCCAAAGGCGCCGACGCACGTGCTGGCCATCCCGCGCCGCCACCTCGCCTCGGTCGCAGACCTGACCGATGCCGATGGCGACCTGCTGGCGGCGCTCTTCGGCGCGCTGCGGCGCGTCGCCGAGGAGGCGGGCCTGAAGGGCTACCGGATCCTGACCAACGTCGGAGAGGAGGCTGGGCAGAGCGTCTTCCATCTCCACTTCCACCTGCTTGGTGGCCGCCCGATGGCCTGGCCGCCGGGGTAGAGAACACCGGAATTCGCGCCCGGCGATGCGCCACAATGGCGCCCCCGTCATCCATTCCGAAGGAGCCTGTGCCCGTGCGAATCTTCGTCTTCCTGCACATCGCAACCATGTTCACGGCAGTGGCCGTGACCATCGGTCCGTGGCTGTTGCTCAGGCGGGTCGGTCGCACGCGCGACGTGCCGGCGATCCGGCGCACCTTCGCCATGGCCCTGCCGATCACGAGGTTCATCCCCCCGCTGTATGTCCTGGGCGCAGCGCTGGGGATCGTGGCCATCTTCACGAACGGCTTCGACCCGTTTCAGCCGTTCCTCCTCATCGCATATGCCCTGTTCATCCTCGCCAGTGTTGTGGGCGCTGTGGTGAGCGAACCCTGGCTCAAGCGGGTGGCGCAGACCGCCTCCGAGAGCCCGGCTGAGGCACCGTCGCCGGAGCTGAGCACGGCGCTCGACGACCCGAGAATTCGCGTCATCGACTGGTTCGATCCGCTGATCATCCTGGCCTTCATCTTCGACATGGTCGTGAAGCCGTTCGGCTGATCGGCTGATCGACTGACCGGCTGATGCTCCGCGTCCTTCGCCAGCGCGACTACGCACTCCTGTGGTTCGGTGGCTTCGTCTCCCAGCTCGGCGACTTCGTGCTGTTCGTTGGGCTGCCGTACGAGGTCTATCGTCGGACTGGCTCGACCCTCGCCACGGCGGGGATGGTGCTGGCCTTCCTCATCCCGGAGATCCTCCTTGGCTCGGTGGCGGGGGTCTACGTGGACCGATGGGATCGGCGGCGCCTGATGATCGCCGTCAACCTCATCCAGGCCGTCGTGCTGCTGCCGCTCCTGCTGGTCGGCCAGCTGGGCCTGTGGGTCATCTACGCGGTGCTCGTGGTCGAGAGCAGCGTCTCGCAGCTCTTCGGTCCGGCCCGCGTGGCCCTGGTCCCGGCGCTGCTGCGGGGCGGGAAGGACGAGCTGCTGACCGCCAACGCAACCACCGGAGTGGGGCATCACCTGGCGCGCCTGATCGGTCCGGCAGTCGGGGGCGTGATCGTGGCGACTGGCGGCCTCGGTGCGGTGGCCGTGGTCGACTCCGTCTCGTTCGTCGCCTCGGCAGGGATGCTTTCGCTCATCCGCGCACGACCGGGGGCGCCGCGACGCACCGAGTCGCTGGAGCACGCGGCACTCTCCGCCTGGAGGCGCCTGGTGCACGAATGGCGAGAGGGGCTGCGTGTGGTCTGGCACCAGCCCGTGCTCCGCGCGCTGCTCGTCTTTGCCACCATCACGGCCATCGGGGAGGGCCTGACCGGCACCCTCTTCGTGGTGTGGACGACCGAGGCGCTGCATTCGGACGCGACCGGATACGGCTGGGTCCTGTCCACCCAGGCGATCGGCGGGCTGGCGGGCGCACTGGTCATTGCGCGCCTGGGCGCGAGGCTGAGACCGTTGCCGCTGCTGATCGGGAGCGCCCTGGCCTTCGGGGCCATTGACCTGGTGCTCTTCACGTACCCGGTGATCTACCCGTACATCGGGCCGGCCCTGGTGATGCTGGTGATCGTCGGCGTTCCGGGCGCGGGCATGGGTGCCGCAACCACCACGCTCCAGCAGGCCGAGACACATGACAGCCACCGTGGGCGAGTTGTGGGAGCCATCGGCGCAGTCGCCAGCATTGGTGCACTGATCGGGGCGATGAGTGCCGGCATCCTCGGAGAATTCCTGCCCGTCATCCTGCTCCTGGTGGTGCAGGGGAGTGGCTACCTCATCGGCGGAACGGCCGTGGCCCTCCTCGTCGGGAGACGGCGACTTGGCGCGGATAAGGAGGGAATCGTGGGTGTAGGCTCCGCCGGTGGCGACGGGTAGGACGAGGAACAACGACTGATGGCGAGGATCATCCTGTTCGGCTCCGCGGTGGTTGGCGTCCTGCTGGTGACGCTCGGGTTCGCGGTCTGGAGTGGCCAGTACGAGGCTGAGCAGCCGAGCCCATCGGCCGTTGCCTCGGGTGGCAGTCTGGTGCCGGGCGGGTCTTCGAGTCCCGCCGCCAGTGTGGTGGCCAGCGCATCGGCCCAGGCGCAGCCAAGCGCGGTGGCCAGTGGCGCGGCGGCGACGGTGGACATCGCGACCCTGAAATTCGGGCCCAATGTCACGGTAGCGGCCGGCACGACCGTCACGTGGAAGAATGGCGACACCGTCCCGCACACCGCCACCGAGGGGTCGAACGGGGTCAAGGCGCCCAATGCACGCTTCGACGTCCAGCTGCCGGTCGGGGCGTCCGCAAGCTTCACCTTCACCGCCCCGGGCACGTACCAGGTGACCTGCACGTTGCACCCCACCATGAACATGACCGTCACGGTGCAGTAGATGCAGCTGAAGAACCTCGAT
>DATCQR010000012.1:0-7509 GCA_036569405.1 Candidatus Limnocylindria bacterium | reverse complement strand
CGATGGCCGTATCGCCGGGCTCGCGCCCGAGGCCGTCGATGAAGAGCCGGTCGATCTTGAGGGAGTCGACCGCGAGCTTCCGGAAGTAACCGAGCGACGAGTAGCCGGTGCCGAAGTCGTCGACGGCAAGGTGCACGCCGAGGTCATGCAAGCTGGACAACGCGGCCGTTCCCGGACCACCCTGGTCCAGGGTCACCGTCTCGGTGATCTCGAGCTTCAGCCGCCCTGGCACCAGGCCGGTCTCCTTCAGGGCCGCACGAACCTCCGCGACAAAGGTGGGCTCGCGGAGCTCGCGGGGCGAGACATTCACCGCGATGACCAGGTCATGGGCGCCGGGGATCGAGGCATCCCAGGCCGCGAGTTGAGCGCACGCTGACCTGAGGACGATCCTCCCGAGATCGACGATCAGCCCCGTCTCTTCGCAGAGGGGAATGAAATCGCCGGGCGACAGGAGCCCGCGCTCGGGGTGCTGCCAACGGACCAGCGCCTCCAGCTCGCGGATCTTGCCACTCTCGAGTTCGATGATCGGTTGGTAATGGAGCAGGAACTCACGCGCGGCCAGCCCGCGGCGCACATCCGCCTCGAGCTCCAACCGATGCCAGACATGTGCCGTCATGGCGGGGTGGAAGGTCTCATGGCGGTCCCGCCCGTTTCTCTTGGCCTCGTACAGCGCCGTGTCGGCGCTTCGCATCAGATCCTCCGGCAGATCCAATCCGGACTCACTGATGACGATTCCGATGCTCGCCGAGAGGATGGCCTCGTGGCCGTTGAGGATGAAAGGTTCGCGGAGACGGGCGAGGAGCCGGTCGGCAACCACGCGCGTCTCAGCCTCCTGCATGTTCTCCAGGAGGATCGTGAACTCATCGCCGCCAAGCCTCGCGGCCGTGTCGCCGGGTCGCAGAGACGCGTTGATGCGTTCGGCTACGGCCACCAATAGCTCATCACCCGTCGGGTGACCCATGGTGTCGTTGATGAGCTTGAAGTTGTCGAGGTCGAGGAACAGGACGGCCTGGCACGCTGCGTCTGCCGAGCGTGGGCGCTGCGCGCGATCGAGCGAGTGACGAAGCCTGTCCTGGAAGAGGACGCGGTTGGGGAGTCCCGTGAGCCCATCATGCAGGGCCTGGTGGGCGAGCTCCTCCTCGAGTCGCTTTCGGTCCGAGATGTCGCGCACCACAAACGCTGCACGCACGACGGCTCCGCGCTCATCGCGGATCGGCGAGACGGTCACCGAGGCATGAAATGCCGTCCCAGGGCCGGTCCGATGAATGGTCTCGTGGCGCTGGACCGGCTCTCCGTTCGCCGCCGTGGCGAGCAGCTCGAGGACCTCGGGAGCGCGATCGGGCTGGAACAGGACCTTCACCGATGAGCCGACCACTTCTGGAGCCGCCAGCCCATACATCTGCTCGGCTCCGTCATTCCAGGTGGCGATCGTCCCATCGAGGTCCACGCCCATCATCGCGTCGTGTCCGGCCCGCACGATCGCCGCCAGCTCCGCGCTCGCACGGCTCGTTACGGCGAGGAGCTGGTTCGCACTGCCCAGGCGGCGGTTTGCGCCTGATAGTCGGTAGGTGAACCACGCGCTCACGAGGATGATCAGCAGGATGAGGGGCCCTACAGTGACCGCCAGGATCAGCCGATCCCTCTGCGCGTCTGCATACAACTCATTGGTCGGGCTGACGACGGCCACGATCCGGTCTGAGCCGGAGATCGCACGATAGCTTGCCCGGAATGAGAACCCGCCCTCATCGAAGGAGACATTGCCCGACGACCCGCTGATCATGGTTGCGACCGCGTGCCGCCATGAGGCAGAGCCAGACGCGCCGGCCATTGGGAACGGCGCGGTCCTCGGATCGTTCGGAAGGCCCTGCGCCGATCGAAAGTCGGCCAGCTGCGGGGCCGACAGAAGGTGACCCGAGCGGTCGAGCAACATCCCATAGGTGGAGCCACCGAACTGAGCTCCGTTGAGCTCGTCCACGAATCGCTGGATCGGGATCTCGAAATGGAGGATGCCGGCATGCTCACCGGTATTGAGAACGATCGGCGTTGCAATGCCGACAACCCATCGGTCCGAGTCGGGGGAGATGTATGGATCGGACTGGAAGAACGCGTCATCGGGGAGAGGCACGGTCGGAATGACGGCCGGGTTGTTCAGGCGCTCGTCGGCAGACAGGTCGCTGACCGGAGCAATGCCCTTGCCGCCCACCCACCGAGCTGTCTCGAGCCCGTCGGCTCGGATGACGCAGATCTCGTCGACCTGATAGCGGTCGCCCAGATAGGTGATGGCCGTTTCAACGAGCAGGCGGTCCGCCGGCAGCAATTGTCCAGAAGTGTGCGCCAGGGCCTCCTCGAAGATGACGTTCCGTCGCGCGAGGCGAATATCGCGGGAGGCGCCGGCCATGAGCTCTTCCAGCGCAATTGACTCTTCAGCCGCGTGCCGCGCGAGCAGGGATTCTCCGTCTCGGGCCACCTGGTCGCCAACCCTGGAGACAACCACGATGCCGACGACGACTGCGAGGCAGGTGGTGATCGCGATGACGAGGGCAACCGGCGAGCGTAGCGCGGCCCACCGGCGGACTGGTGAGTCTCGTCGTTTCCCCTCAGTGGCCTCGTCCTGCAAGTTCTGCGCCTTGGTTGGACGACCCTCGGTCGTCATGGCGAGGAACGTAGGCTTGATTCGCGAGGAGGGCCATGGGACGCAGGTCCTACCCCCTCCCGCCGCCAATTGGCCGTGCGGAATGCGGCGCGAGGCTACCCAGGCACAAGCTCGAATGCGGGCCGTACCGCCCCCGCGGCCTCGCCTCGTGGATCGAGTATCTGGGGAGAGGCGTACTCAGACAGGCGCTCGAGAGCCTGATCCCCCAAGGCGCCGAGCTGGTGCAGCGCCGCGCAGGTCGCCACGTTGCGCGCCCGGTTCGACGAATCGCCGTCCTCGATCTTGATCGCAAGCCCCGCTGCCGAAGCAGATTCGTCGGATCCGGCCAGCACACCGACTGCCTGGACCCCCTCAGCGCCGGTCTTGGCCACGAGCCGGGCGGGCGCGGCGCGCATCAGCGCGGTATCCAGCCGCCGCCGATCACCGCCGACGAGCTCCGGGTGCGCCATCATCGCGTCGCGGATCCGCTCGAATGCCGTGCGCAGCGCCGGATCCGGGACGGACGAGGGATCCGCAAGGCGGGCAAAGGCCAGCGCCAGGCCGCGCAGTGGCAAGCCGAACGACACGACGCCACAGCCATCGGTGGCGGTAACGATCTCGGATCGGGCCACGCCGCTCATGAGTGACACCGTGTCGAGCGCCAGCTGCTGCACCGGGTGATCGGGCTGCCAGTACGTCTCGATCGGCCAACCGGCGGCCTTGGCGTGGAGCGCCATGGCGGCGTGCTTGCCCGAGCAGTTGTGGCGCAGCGGTGTCAGTGGCTCGCCGTCGCGAATCAGGCGCTGGGCCGTCTCCGTGTCGAACGGCGCGTGAACGCCGCATGCCAGCACGTCACGCGTCAGCCCGCCGGCGCGCAGGACGGCCTGCACCGTTCGCACGTGGCGGTCCTCTCCGGAATGCGAGGCGGCCATGATCGCCAGGGACTCCGTCGGATTCGGGAAGTCGTAGGCGTCGAATCGGCCCGAGGCGACGAAGGGAGCCAGCTGAAACGGCTTGGCGGAGGACCGGATGAAGGCGAACCCGTCAGCGTCACCGAAGGACCACGAGAGCTCCCCCGATGACGAGACGACCGCGATGGAGCCGCGGTGGCGCGACTCGACCCTATCGCCGCGAGTGACCTCGACCAGGAGGCGGGCCACCCGGGCGCGTGACCTATCGGGTCAGGAGTTGCTGCCGGTGCCGGTGCCGGAGGCGGCCCGGTCGGGCGCGGACTGAGCCTCGCGCTCCTTGTTGAAGATGCTGCCCTGGCCCTGCGACGCGGCCGATGTCTGCGGGGGCTGTGCGTTGCCCCCGCCCTTGGCAGGCGCACTCGCGGTTGCCGGCGCAGGGGCGTTCGATGAGGCGCGGCCCTCCGGCGTCATCATCACGGCACCCTCGAAGTGGGCGCCCTCCTTGACGACCAGGACCTGTGCCTTGACCTTGCCCTTGACCCGGCCGGTCGAGCCGATCTCGAAGCGGCCGCCACAGTCGACGTCCCCCTCGTAGTCGCCGTTGATGATCACGTTCGCGGCAGTGATCGAGCTGCGAACCTTGGCCTGGGGGCTGATGATCAGGGTGCCGGAGCACTCGATCTCGCCGCTCGCCTCACCCTCGATCCGCAGGTCGCGGTCCGAGACGTACTTGCCGTTGAAGCGGGCGTGGGGATCGATGACGCTCTCGTTGCCCGGATCGGGGCGGCGGAACTCCATCGGGTTGGGCGTCATCTCTGCCTCGTCGGGAAAGCTATCCGGATACAGGTTGCCGACAACGTCCTCGCGGAGGCCAGAGTCGGCCTTGGCGTCTCGCTTGGTTCCGAAGACCACTGCTGGCTCCTTCCTCTGCGTCGCTTAGCACAACGTGCCGGCACAGGTGCGACGTATCGGCTCAAGGACGGATAGCCTACCAGCCAAAGGGAAATCGAGGTAGTGGGCAATCCGGGTGCCGCCTAGAATTCGCCCGATGGATGCCGCCCGCTTCCCGAATCTGCACGTCTCACAGCATCCGCTGGTCGCCCACAAGCTGGCGCTGCTGCGTGACCGGGGCACGGAACCAAAGAAGTTCCGTGAGCTGGTACGCGAGCTCTCATGGCTGCTCGGCTACGAGGCGATGGCCGACCTGACAACCCGGCCGATCACGGTCGAGACACCGCTGGAGCCGATGTCAGGCGCGGAGCTCGAGCCGAAGGTCGGGCTGATCCCCGTGCTGCGAGCCGGGCTGGGAATGGTGGACGCCATGCTCGAGCTGATGCCGAGCGCCGAGGTGTGGCACATCGGCCTGTACCGCGATGAGCGCACCCTCAAGCCGGTCGAGTACTACAACAAGCTGCCCGATGCGGCGACGGTGCAGGTCTGCCTCATCCTGGACCCGATGCTGGCGACCGGCGGCTCGTCGTCGGCCACGGTCGACATCCTCAAGCAGTGGGGCGCTGCGCGCGTCAAGCAGGTCTCGCTGATCGCGGCGCCGGAGGGGGTGGCCACGCTCTCGGCCGCACATCCCGATGTCGACATCCACGTGGGGGCCGTCGATCGGGCGCTCAATGAGCGTGGGTACATCGTGCCCGGGCTGGGTGACGCCGGGGACCGGCAGTTCGGGACGTTCGCGGGACCCTCGTCGGAGCCGGGCCACGATCCCGCCGACGAGACCGCGGAAGTGGTCCGGCGCCTGCAGCGCGACCTCGCCGGCGAGCCGTGACCGTTTCCGGGCAACGAAATGTCCCGAAGGAACCGCCGCCGGTCCGTTGATGCAATCTCGGGTGCCCTTGGCTGCCCCTTCGGGACAACCAGAGAATAGGCGCCGGGCGGCGAGGATGGCAATCCCACTTATCCCCGAACTTCAAGGATCTTTCACAACTTGTCCACAGCCGATCCCCGAGTCGCCCGCTACGCTGCCCTCATGAACAGGCGCCGCGTCCTCTTCGTGTGCACTCACAACTCGGCCCGCTCGCAGATGGCGGAGGGGATGCTGCGAGCGTGGGCCGGCGACCGATTCGAGGTCGCCAGCGGCGGGACCGAGGCGACCGGCGTTCGCCCCGAGGCGATCGTCGCCATGGCCGAGCTGGGGATCGACATCCGCGGGCATGCCTCCAAGACGATCGAGCAGTTCATTGGACAGCCTTGGGACTGGCTGATTCCTGTCTGCGAGGAGGCGTGCGAGGCGTGTCCCTACGTCCCCGGTGCACAGACCGTCCTGCGCTGGGCCTTCGACGATCCGTCGGCCGCGACGGGCACCGAGCAACAGCGGCTTGGCGAGTTTCGCCGCGTGCGCGATGAGCTGGCGAGCCAGGTTCGCGCCTTCATCGCCGCGACCTGATCCTGGGCGGCGCGGGTGCGGCAAGGGGGCGCTGCGCTAGACTCGATCGTGATGCCCGACTCGCACATGAAGGTGGCCGTCACCGGCGCCGCCGGACAGATCGGCTATGCCCTCCTCTTCCGGATCGCCTCCGGGCAGGTCTTCGGCCCGCGCACAACCGTCGATCTGCACCTGTTGGAGCTCGAGGCCGCCCTGCCGGCCCTCGAGGGAGTGGCCATGGAGCTCGAGGACTGCGCCTTCCCGCTGCTGCGACGCGTGGTCCGGACCTCCAGCGCGGACGAGGCCTTCGCCGGAGTCAACTGGGCCCTGCTGGTGGGGGCCGTGCCTCGCAAGGCTGGGATGGAGCGCAAGGACCTGCTCACCATCAACGGGGGCATCTTCTCGGCCCAGGGCAGGGCGATCGCGGGGAACGCCGCCCCGGACGTGCGGACCCTGGTGGTCGGCAATCCCTGCAACACCAACTGCCTGATCGCCGCCGCGAATGCCCCGGAGATTCCCGCCGATCGATGGTTCGCGATGACCATGCTCGACGAGAACCGCGGCCGGTCCCAGCTGGCTGCGCGAGCGGGCGTCGCGGTCGATACGGTGACCGACCTCGCCGTCTGGGGCAACCACTCCTCGAGCCAGTTCCCCGACTTCTATCACGCGCGGATCGGTGGTCGGCCGGCCGTGGAGGTGATCGACGACGAGGGCTGGCTGCAGGGTGAGTTCATCGACACGGTGCAGCAGCGCGGCGCGGCGATCATCGCGGCGCGCGGCCAGTCCAGCGCGGCCAGCGCCGCCAACGCCGTGATCGACACGGTTCGAAACATCACCCAGCCGAACGGGGAGATCTTCAGCTCCGCCATCCCCGCGCCCGCGGACGGCGGATACGGCGTTCCGGAGGGGATCGTCTTCGGCTATCCGCTCCGGGCTACCGCGCCCGGCACCATCGAGATCGAGCCCGGGATCGTCCACAATGCATGGGCACAGGCCCGGGTCGACGCGACGCTGGCCGAGTTGATCGAGGAGCGCGAGGCGGTCATGGAGCTGGTCGGATGACGAAGGCGACGCTGGCGGTCGCCGACACCGCCACCATCACGGTGGGTGGGCACAGCGCCGAGCTCCCGGTGGTGCGTGGCACTGCCGGCGACGATGGGGTCGATATCGGTGACCTGCGAGCCCAGACCGGGGTCGTGACCCTGGACAATGGATATCGCAACACCGGGTCGTGCGCGAGCGCGATCACCTACCTCGACGGCGACGAGGGGATCCTTCGCTACCGGGGCTACCCGATCGAGCAGCTCGCCGAGAAGAGCACCTTCCTGGAGGTCGCCTACCTCCTGATCTATGGCGAGCTGCCCACCACGCCCCAGCTCGAGACGTTCGTGGACAGCATCACCCGTCATTCCCTGATCCACGAGGAGATGCGCCGCTTCTTCGACAGCTTCCCGAAGAACGCGCACCCGATGGCGGTCCTGTCGGCGGGCGCATCGGCGCTGTCGACCTTCTACCAGGACAGCCACGACCCGTTCAACCCTGACCACGTCGAGATCAGCACCCATCGGCTCCTCGCCAAGATGCCGACG
>DATCQR010000011.1:0-9424 GCA_036569405.1 Candidatus Limnocylindria bacterium | reverse complement strand
CCTTCAGCTGGTCCGGCTCCCCCGCCACCCGCACGACCGCTCCGTCCACCTGATCCTGGCCCGAGACATCGAGCACCCTCACCAGGGTGAGCTTCGGGTCGGGCGCCTCCCCGAAGGTGAGCACGACCTCGGTTGGTGGCGCGCTGAGCGTTGCGCCGGCCGCCGGTGTCGAGGAGATAAGCAGGGCGTGCGCGAGCACGGCCTGGGGGAGCCCCAGGGCCCCGCCCAGAACGAGCGCCAGGAATGCGACCGAGCGCGTGGTCCGGATCATGGCTACACCTTGGCGTCCCGTGCGCCGCGCCTCGCCACCAGGAGCGCCACTGCCCCGACGATCACGCCCAGCAGGCCGAACCCGGCGCCCACCAGCAATGCCCGATCCGCTGCGGCCTTGGCATCGTCGGCGCTCGCCAGCCGCGCGTCAATGCGGTCAAGGCGTGTCACCACCTCGGTCAGGCTCGGCACCTTCGCGGGGAACTGGATCTCGGCAGTCCCGCGCACCGTGTCGAACGTCTCGTCGGACGAGGTCACGGTGATGTCGACCGCCTCCCCGTGGATTGCGCCGGTGAGGTGGAAGGTGTAGTCACCGGGCGCGGTGGGCATGATCGGCGCGTTGTACTCGCCCGGGTTGCCGTCGCCCTCCTTCAGGTCGAAGCCTGGCTCAAAGGTGAGCTCCCCCGACTGCTGGTCGGCAGTCGAGACCACCACCTTGAGATCGTCGGTGGCGAGGTCGGTGATCGGCTGGTCATCGGCGTCGTGGACGATCACCTGCACGCCGTTGGCCTCGCCGACGTATGTCGGCTCGTGCTGCCAGCCGATCTCGAGCGTGTACGGGCCCGCCTGCTTCACGACGTGCGCGTTCGCGACGCTCGCCACGAGAAGGCCCAACAGGACCGCAAGCGTGGCGGCGAGGGCGCTGCGCGCCCGAAGTTTGCCCATGAACGTGTCCTCCGCATAGGCCGATGGAATCCGGGCAGGCCCGACCTCGGCTCGGATTTGGTCAGGACGCGAGCGTGAGCGGCGGAGCGCGAACGGCGAGTCGGCGGCCGAGGATCGAACCCAGGCGACGGTCAATCGGCTCGCAGGGCGGCAATGACAGTGCTGCCGCGGCCGGCGTCTCCGAGCGGGCCGCCTGGATCCGGGCAATGAGGACCGATGATCTCCAGCCGAGCAGAGCGGCCACCATCGATATCCCAAGCGCGACCGCCAAGATGATGGCAACGGCATTCGGATAGGCCGCGGAGGCCAGGACGCTCAGCCCAGGCATGGCCGTGCCGACGCTCCCGAGCTCGAGATTCTCCTGCACGGCGAACAGAAGGGTGGTGGCAAGACTCAGCGCGATCCACCAGCCGAGCCAGCGAATCGCGAACGCCCGCAGACCGGGCTCGTCGGGGAGGCTCGGGAGACCCGCGCCGCGGGCAGTCCGCCGAAGCTGCTGAAGCCGCCGGACGCCGACGACCAGCAGGGAGGCGGCGAGGGCGATCGAGCTGACGGCGGCGACGGTCCAGCCGTGATCGTGGCCGGTGTACGCCATCACCGAACCGAAGCGGGACCCGTAGCCGGCGATGAAGATGAGGTTGTGGGCGAGCACCAGCGAGGCGAACGTCGTCACTGCGGCACGGACCGTGAACCCCAACCGCTCGGTCATCATCGGTACTCTAGGCCAGTCCAGAGGCGGGCGCGGAGTTGAGGGTGGATGCGGGCGACTATCATCTCGGTCCACGTTCCCCACAGGAGGAGTCCCATGAACGACCACCCCAATGCGGCCCTGGTCCGCAAGATGACGGAGAGCTTCAACAGCGGGGATGTCCAGGGAATGGCCGACATGGTCGCCGATGACGTCGAATGGCACGAGATTGGCCGCTCCGAGCCGATCATTGGCAAGGAGGCTCTAGCCGCGCGATTCGGAATGGGTGACGGCACGCCTCCGCCCTATCAGATTACGGCAGAGACGCACGACGTAATCGCCAACGACGATCACACGGTCGTATTGGCCAACGCGCACGCCACGAAAGATGGGCGCACCTTCGACTACAAGGTCGCCGAGATCTATCACATGAAGGACGGAAAGATCACCGCGCGCTGGGCGGTCTCGGACGACACCCAGGCGATCAACGACTTCTTCGGGGGCGAATGACCCTCACCCCGGTGCGAGGCGTGACCTAGACCAGGCGGCGGTCCGAGGCCCAGCGGGTCAGCTCGTATCGGTTGGAAAGCTGGAGCTTGCGGAGCACGGCCGAGACATGCGTCTCGACGGTCTTGACCGAGATGTGCAGCTCGGATGCCACCTCCTTGTAGGTGTACCCGCGCGCGATGAAGCGCAGGGTCTCGCGCTCGCGGGCCGTCAGGAGGTCGAGCTCCGGGTCGATCGGCTGGTCTGACTCGCCGGCGAACGCATCAAGCACGAAGCCTGCCAGGCGCGGCGAGAAGACGACATCCCCGTCGTGGACGCGCTGGACGGCGGCAACCAGCTCATCGGCCGAGATGGACTTGGTGACGTAGCCGCGAGCTCCGGCTCGGATGATGCCGATCACGTCCTCCGCGGCGTCCGAGACGGAGAGGGCCAGGAACTGGGCGCCCGAGCCCGCGGCCCGTACCCCCTCGATCACCCCGCGACCGCCTCCGGCCGGCATGTGGACGTCGAGCAGCACCACGTCGGGATCCGCTCGGATGATGCCCGCCACCGCATCCTCGACCGTCCCCGCGTCGCCCACGATCCTGCAGGTGCGGCTCAGCTCGGAACGAACGCCCGAGCGAAAGAGCTCATGGTCGTCGACCACGAAGACGCTGACCCCCGTGGCGCCTCGAGTTGGCGCGGTCATGCCGGCTTCCTGGCAAGGCGCATGACGATCTCCGTCCCCGCGCCGGGGCGGCTGTTCACCCCCGCGGTCCCGCCGTGGCGCTCCATGCGGCCGACGATCGAGTCCGCGATCCCGCGCCGGTCCGCGGCGACTGCCTCCGGGTCGAAGCCGGTCCCATGGTCTCGCACATACGCGCTGATCGCGTCGTCCTCCACCTCCACATAGACCGATACCTCCGTTGAGCCCGAATGCCTCGCGGCATTGAGCGTCGCCTCGCCGAGCGCCGAGACGAGGGCGCGGGCGTGCTCGTCGAGATCGGCGTCGCCGACGACGATCGCCTCGACCTTGACCTGCTGGTCCCGCTCGACCCGCCCGGCCATGGCATCGATCGCGTCGCGGAGCCGCGCGCCGGCGAGGGTCGGGGCGCGGCCGTACAGCCACGTCCGCAGCTCGCGCTCCTGCGTGCGCGCCAGCGTCACCATCTCGCGCTGGGCCGGCGAGCGCTGGATGAGGGCCAGGGTCTGCAGCACCGAGTCGTGGAGGTGCGCGGCCATCTCGGCACGCGCCTCGGTCCGTGCGCGCTGGCTCCGTTCCTCGATCAGCTCGCGGCCCAGATTCCACGCCCACGGCCCGCCGATCAGGGCTAGCCCCCCGATCCCGACGAGTGCCGCCAGCAGGGTGCTGCCCAAGGCGCGGAGCGAGGTGTTGGTGGCGAGGAAGACGACCATCGCACCGAGGATCAGGAGGCTACCGATCGCAAGTCGCCCCGGTGAGACCCGCCCGCGGATTGCATCGAACGGCCAGCGCGCGCCGCGCTCCTCCCCTGAGCGGGCCCACAGGATCGCGAAGCCAATGGCGGCCAGCGACACGGGCCAGGCCAGCGTCTCGCCGAACCAGAAGCCCGAGACGAGCAGGAGCAACAGGACGCCCCCCAGGATCAGCGCGCCGCCAAGGGCCTGACCGAGCGTGGGCCGGATCAGGATGCGAGCGCGCGACGTGAACGCGGCGTCGGCTGGCTCGAGTGGTGCGAGCAGCCAGGCGAGGAGGTAGACGACCAAGCCGAACCCAAAGGCAAGGCTCAGGACCACGAAGGAGATGCGCACGACGATCGGCTCGATGCCCAGGTGATGGCCGATCCCGGCAGCCACGCCCCCGATGACGCGGTCGGTGCGGCTGCGCTCAAGCCGCGGCCGCAGGGCGCCGGCCCGCTCACCGCCGCCTCGCCTCACGCCAACCTGCGCCATGTCCGGCATGTTCGCACATGCCCCGGCTCACCGACGATCGGGGATGACCCTGAGGGGAAAGGCCGCCTTTCAGGGTAGTTTCAGGGTGCTCCCTGATAGGCAGCCATCGCACCGGGCACCAAGATCGGGCCGATGACAAGCCAACGTTCGGAACGCACCGGGGCCCCGCCGCGAATCCTTCGCCGCCGGACCCGCGATCGGGTGCTGGGAGGGGTCGCCGGCGGGCTTGGCGATTATTTCAACATCGATCCGCTCCTCCTCCGCATCGGCTTCGTGGGGCTGATGATCTTCGGTGGAGCGGGCCTCGTCCTTTACGTGGTGGCCTGGCTGCTGATCCCTGCCGACGGCCAGGACGCATCGAGTGTCGAGAGCTTCATCGGCCGGCTCGGCCTCACCCCAAGCCGCATCGGGTGGATCCTGCTGGCCTTCGTGGTCATCGTCCTGATCTCGAACATGCCGATCGGCGGACCACTGGACGGCTCGGGGAGCGTCTTCATCGGCCCTCTGCCGGGCCTCAACCCGGCCGCGCTGTGGGCGCTGGGGATCATCCTGGTCGGCATCGTGCTCCTTCGTAGCCGCGAGAGCGCGCCGGCGATCTCGCCGACGGCGGCCTCCGCGGATGGCCTCGACCAGTCCCCGGACGAGGGGTTCATGCATCGCCTGGGGCTCATGCCTCTTCGGGCAGGCGTGGTGGTCTTGATCGTCGGGGTCGTGAGTCTCTTCCTCAGCACCGTCAATGGGGCTGACCTCAGTCTCCCGTCATTCGGCCAAACGCCCCAAGCCTTCTGGGCAGTGGCAATCATTGCGATCGGCGTCCTGCTGCTCCGCCGCCGTGGCGCGGCCCCATCGATCGTTGCCGTTGAGCACGAATCGCACGATGATGTCGCCTTGGCAACGGTGATAGCGCCCCCTCGCCCACGCTCGCCCCTGGCCCTGTACGCCTGCGCGGCGGTGCTGTTGAGCATCGGGCTGCTGGCCATCGTCAGCCAGACGATGGAGCTCAGCGTGGGGCCTGGGCAGTTCTTCGGGGCAGCCCTCACGGTCATCGGGATCGGGCTGATCGTGGGCGCCTGGTGGGGCCGCGCGCGGATCCTGATTCTGCTCGCGCTCTTACTGCTCCCTGTGGCCGTCGGAGCCAGCTTCATCACGACGCCACTCGAGGGCGGCGTCGGTGACCATCACTACGTCCCGGTCACGGTGGCGGAGCTGAAGGACGAGTACCGCTCCCTGAGTGGGCGGACGATCCTCGACCTGCAGGACCTGCAGACGAGCCCGCGGGACATTCACATCGCGGCGAGCGTCGCGATGGGACAGCTGGTGGTCATCCTGCCCGAGGGGGCGTCGGTCGAGCTGCGCACGCGCGTCGGAGCTGGCGATTCCTACGTCCTTGGCTCATCGGACGGCGGCACCAGCCTGGACAACCGCTACATCCGCCGTCACCTGAACCAGACGACCTACGTGCTTGACCTCGAGGTGGGCGTCGGCGAGGTTTTCGTGACCAATTCGAGGGTCAATTGGTGACGCGCCATCCGGCCGACCTGCTCTCGCTGCTCGCGGGGCTCGCCGTGCTGGCCCTGGGCCTGGTCCTCCTCTCCGGTGGAGTTGGCGACCTGCCGATGGAGTGGGTCGGCCCGGCGGTCGCGATCGGCCTCGGGGTCCTGATCGTGTTTGCCGCGCGATCGAACCGCGATCCGGACGAGGATGTGCCAGCGGCGAGCGACGAATCATGAGCGCCGAGCCGGCCCTCGAGGCGCACGACCTTGCCAAGCGCTACGGGCGACGCACCTGGGCGCTGACCGGGATCGACCTGGCGATTCCGCAGGGCGGGATCACGGCGTTGGTGGGGCCGAACGCCGCGGGGAAGTCGACGCTCATCAAGACATGGGTCGGCTTCGAGCGCCCTACGCGTGGCAACGTGACCGTGGCGGGGATCGATCCACAGCGGGATCGCTCGAGCGTGCTGGGGCTGGTTGGCTACGTCCCGCAGTCGCCGGCCCTGTACGACGGGCTGAGCGTGGAGGACCACCTCGACCTCGCGGTCCTATTGCGCCCGGACTTCGATCGGGCCTACGCCCGGCGGCGGCTCGATCAGCTCGGCATTCCCGCCGACCAGGGCGCGAAGTCCCTGTCCGGCGGACAGCAGGCGCAGGTGGCGCTGGCGCTTGCCCTGGGCACACGGGCGCGGATCCTGCTCCTGGACGAGCCGCTGGCCAGCCTCGACCCCCTCGCGCGCCGTGAGTTCCTGCACGTCCTGAGCGGTGCGGTTCGCAGCGACGGCGCCACTGCGCTCCTCTCGAGCCACATCGTCACCGACGTCGAGCAGGCCTGCGACCGGCTGGTGGTGCTGGGGGTCGGCCGCATCCTGCTGCACGACACCGTGGCGGACGCGCTGGCGACGCACTGGCTTGCGACCGGCGGAGCGGCAAAGCCCGATGGCGAGGCGATCGGGTCGTTCGGCGGTCCCTCCGGCGAGCGCCTGACGCTCCTTCGCCGGTCGGCGACCTCCGCCGCGCCGGACCATCGCCCCGCCTCGCTCGAGGAGGTCGTGCTCGGCTACCTGGCGTCCGGCCGGGGGAGCCCGGGCGAGGCGGCTGCGTGAGCCGTATCGGCTCCTGGCTGTCCATCTCGTTTCGACTGCACCGCTGGGAGGTCCTCGCCTCGATGGCGGGAGTCGCGCTGCTCACCGCCGCAATGCTCTGGTTCGCCTGGCAGATGCGCATGCTGGCCGGGGCGAACCCAGGCTGCCTCGACCCTAACTCGCCTGCTCCAGGTTGCACCCTGTTCGCGCAGCGCTTCTACGAGCTGAGCAGCAAGGCCGAGTGGCTCTCCTATTTCAGCGCGCTCGCTCCGTTCGCGATGGGGCTCGTGCTCGGCGTACCGCTGGTGTCGCGTGAGGTCGAGCAGCGAACCGCGGCCATCGCGTGGACGCTGAGCCGCTCGCGCGCGTGGTGGCTGGCGAAACGTGTCGCCTTCCTGGTGCTGGTGCTGGTCGTCCTGCTGACCATCGTGGCCGTCGCCGGCGAGGTGCTGGCCTCGGCCCAGATGCCAAACCTCCACCTGGATCGCGACTTCAGCTGGTATGGGCGTCGCGGCGTCCTGATCGTGATCCGCGGGCTGGCGGCACTCGGGATCGGCGTGCTTGTGGGCGCAATGCTGGGCAGGGTCCTGCCGGCCCTCCTGGTGGGGGTCTTCGCATCGGTCCTGGTCTTCAGCGCCATCAGCCTGGGCATGGACCGATGGTTGGAGGGAGACGCCATCGTCCAGGCCTTCGACGCGGATCGCGCCGGGGGGCGTCAGCTCGGCGAGCGCATCCTCCTGCCCAGTGGCGAGCTGGTCGATTACGGGGAGCTCAAGCGCCGCGGGCTGGCGTACGAGGTGATCCAGGACGACCTTCTCTGGGCCAAGCCCGAGGATATCGGCCACATGGATCGACTCATCGGCTACGACCGTTACCTGGTGGTGCCGGGGTCGCTCTACCCGCAGATCGTCCTGCGCGAGTCGGCGGTGGTGGGTGGCGCCACCATCCTGCTGGCGCTGGCTGCCGCAGCCGTCGTCCGCCGTCGGAGGCCGGGATGACGCTCCGCGGCTGGCGGCTGGCGTTCAAGATGCAGCGGCTCGAGCTGCTGATCTTCCTGGCGGTGGTGGTCCTGCTGGTGGCGGCATCGCTGCTGATCGCAAGGGGGACGAGCGAGGCGCGGGCCGCTTTTGACGCCTGCTATCAGTCGGCCGGGTCAGACGCCAACTGCTCGACGTCGCCGAGCCTGAATGACTTCTCACTATGGGGCGGCTTCGCAACCCTCGGGGCCTTCCTGACGCCATTCGCGCTGGGCCTGTTCCTGGGAGTCCCGGTGGTCGCCCGCGAGGTCGAGGGACGGACCGCCCCGATCGCCTGGACGCTGAGTCGGTCCCGCTCTCGCTGGCTGATCCAGCGGGTCCTTCCGCTGGCGGTTGTCGTGATCCTTGTCTCGGCAGCGGTTGGGATCGGAAGTGAGTTCGTGACACGAACGAACCCCTATGCAGACTACGCGTCCAACCCGGGCTTCGCCGACTACACCTCTCGCGGCGTGCTGCTGCCCGTGCGAGCCGTCGTGGTGCTGGTGCTTGGCGTCGCCGTCGGAGCGATGGTTCCGCGCCAGCTGCCGGCGCTCCTCCTGGGAGCGGGCGTCACGGTGGCGTTGTTCGTCGCCCTGACGCTCGGCATGGACGCCTGGATGACCTCGGAGGCAGAGCCGATCCCGATGGCGGATGTCCAGCTGGGCGGGCCTCGCATCTTCGACGTGGCCTACCGGGAGGATGCCACCGGCGACGTGATCACGATGAATGACTTCTACAACCAGCATGGCGATGTCGCCCTGCCGGATGGCGAGCAGGACCCGCCAGGCTTCACCCAGGTCGCGATCGGCATCCCCGGTGACCAGTACTGGGTCTGGGCCGGGCGGGAGTCAGCCATCATGGGCGGGCTGGCGCTTGCCGGGGGCGGGCTGGCGGCGCTGGTGATACGGCGGAGGCGGCCCTAGGGCGCAAGCGGGTAGAGTCCCCGCATGACGGCGCCCGCGGCCCACAATGACGCCGCGCGAGCGGTGGAGCGGACGTACCTGATCCTGACGCTGCTTAGCACGCTCGCCTCGTCGTTCATCTGGGGCATCAACACGATCTTCCTCCTGGATGCCGGCCTCAACAACGCCGAGGCGTTTGCCGCCAACGCCTTCTTCACCCTCGGCATGGTGGTCTTCGAGATCCCCACCGGCGTGATTGCTGACACGCGCGGCCGCCAGCTCTCCTACGTGCTGGGGGCCGCCACGCTCCTGGTCTCAACGCTCCTCTACCTCGTCATGTGGCAGGTCCACGCGCCGCTCTGGGGCTGGGCGATCGCCTCGATCATGCTGGGGCTGGGCTTCACCTTCTTCTCGGGCGCGACCGAGGCCTGGCTGGTCGACGCGCTGCACGCCACCGGCTTCCAGGGTCACCTCGAACATGTCTTCGGCCGCGCCCAGACGGTGGCCGGCGCGGCGATGCTGTTCGGCACCGTCGCCGGCGGGCTTGTCGCGCAGGTCACGAACCTTGGCGTGCCCTACATCATTCGGGCGGCGATGCTGGGGGTGACTCTGGTCGTGGCTTGGCGCTTCATGCACGACATCGGCTTCTCACCCGACCGCGACGCAAGCGCGGTCACAGCTGTCCGCAACGTGCTCAAGGGGTCGATCGACGGGGGCCTGCGCAACCCGCCGGTCCGCTGGCTGATGCTGGCCGCTCCGTTCATAGCCGGCACCGGCATCTACATCTTCTACGCCGCGCAGCCCTACCTGCTGGAGCTGTACGGGGACCCGAAGGCCTACAGCATCGCCGGCCTGGCGGCGGCGATCTTCGCCGGCGTGCAGATCG
>DATCQR010000010.1:0-6092 GCA_036569405.1 Candidatus Limnocylindria bacterium | reverse complement strand
TCTTCTGCTCGCACGACCACCTTGAGTTGGAGAACCTCCAGGCAGCGAACTAGGTCGGCTGAAGCACCGCGTAGGTGATCGTGACCGTGAACTGCTGGCACCAGGCAACCACTGACTTCACCCTGCTGAGATCGACTGTGGTTGGGATCACGTAGTTGAACGAACCGCTGGTGGCTTTGAGCACGCCCAGGTCGGTGAAGGTCCCGGGGCTGCCGTCGATGCGGTCGGACAGATAGACGTGGATCGCCGGTGCTGCCGAGATCTCGACATTCTCAAAGCGAAGGAAGCGCCGCCGGCTGACCTGCAGGATCGACACCTTGCCGGTGCCGAAGTCGACAGCGCTGATTCGCTGCAGCGTGCCGGTCGAAAGCGTCGTGTTGCCGGCGACAGCCGGGGTGGATGCGGTGTCGGGTGTGGATGTGCCCGCGGCCGATGGCGTGGTGCTGGGGGCTCTCTCGACCACGGTCGAACGCACGAAGAGAGGCACGATCACATACGCGGTCACCGGGATTCCCGCGGCCACCGCGACGACCACGAAGGCCGCGATCACAGCCAGCCGGTGGCGACTGAAGACAGAGGTGCCGTGCTTCATCCGGACCAACCCTAGCGCCTGACATCGCTCTGCGCGCTTGCCTCCGGGCGCGGGGCCGCGTAGTGTCGGCTGGTGCGCATCGACGGCTCGCCGCTCACGATCGACCAGGTCGTCGACGTGGCGCGCCGGGGCGAGCGAGTCGAGGTGGCCGAGGCTGCCCGCCAGAGCATGCAGCCTTCGCTGGCCGTGGTCGAGCGGCTGCATGACTCCGACGCCTCCATATATGGAGTGACCACGGGGTTCGGCGCCCTCGCCGACACCGCCATCGCTGTCGAGGACCGCGCCATACTGCAGCGCGCCATCGTCCTCAGCCACAGCGCGGGGATGGGGGCGCCTGTCGACGATGAGGTGGTGCGAGGCATGATGCTGCTCCGAGCCCGGTCGCTGACCGCCGGCTACTCCGGCGTGCGGCCCGAGCTGGTCGAGGCCATCGTCGCGGTGCTGAACGCCGGCATCCGTCCCTACGTCCCCGAGTACGGGTCGCTGGGGGCATCCGGCGACCTCGCCCCCCTCGCCCACGCGGCGTCCTGCCTGCTCGGTGAAGGCTGGGTGGTCGGCCCCGACGGGACGCCGGCGCCCGCGGGCCCGGCGCTTGTCGATGGCGGGATCGTGCCGCTCAAGCTCCGGCCCAAAGAGGGGCTGGCGCTGATCAATGGCACCGACGGCATGGCCGCCACCCTCGCCCTGGCCGTCCACGACCTCAGCGAGCTGCTCACCGCGGTTGACGCCACCGGCGCGATGAGCATCGAAGCCCTGCTCGGCACCCCCGTGGTCTTCGAGGAGGCCATCGTCGCCCTCCGTGCCTCGCCTGGACAGCGCGACTCGGCGGCCAACATCCGTCGCCTCCTCGACGGCTCCGCCATCGTCGCCTCGCACCGCGAGTCCCACCACGCGGTGCAGGATGCCTACTCGCTCCGGTGCGCCCCGCAAGTCCACGGCGCCGCGCGCGACGTGGTCGGGTTCGCGCGGCAGACGGTGGAGCGGGAGCTCAGCGCCGTGGTCGACAACCCCGTCGTCCTCGGCGACCAGGTGGTCAGCAGCGGCAACTTCCACGGCCAGGCGCTCGCCTACGCCGCCGACATGTGCGCCTCGGTGTGTGCCGACGTCGCCGCGATTGCCGAGCGTCGCGTCGATCGCCTGCTCGACCCTGCGCGCTCCGGAGGCCTGCCGGCGTTCCTGGTCGACAACCCGGGCGTGAACAGCGGCCTGATGATCGCGCAGTACACCGCCGCCGCCATCGTCGCCTCGCTGCGCGCCGCCGCCACCCCGCTGGCGGCACAGTCGATGTCGGCCAGCGCCGGCCAGGAGGATCATGTCTCGATGGGATGGACGGCGGCGCTTAGGACGCGCCGCTCCGTCGCCGAGCTCCGGCGCGTGATCGCGGTCGAGGCGGTCTGCGCCGCCCAGGCCCTGGACCTGCGGGAATCCGATGCTGCGCTGCGGGCCGGGCCGGGCACAGCAGCGCTCCGGGACTCACTCCGGGGTCGCGTCGAGCACCTCGACCAGGACCGATTCCTGGCGCCCGACCTCGCCGCCGCCGAGGCCTGGCTGGCGTCGCCGGAGTGGCGCGCCGGCGCCGAGGCTGCCATCGGGGCGCTGCTGTGAAGGGCGCGCGCCCGGTGCGGGCGCCGCGTGGCAACCAGATCTCTTGCGCCAGCTGGCAGATCGAAGGCGCGCTGCGCTGCCTGATGAACAACCTCGACCCCGAGGTTGCCGAGGACCCCGACAACCTCATCGTCTACGGCGGCCGGGGCAAGGCCGCGCGCAATTGGGAATGCTTCGACGCCATCGTCGCGAGCCTGCGGTCGATGCGCCCTGACGACACCTTGCTGGTGCAGTCGGGCAAGCCGGTCGGCGTGGCCCGGACGCACGAGATGGCGCCGCGGGTCCTGATCGCCAACAGCCTGCTGGTCCCGGACTGGGCCACGCCGGACGAGTTCTGGCGGCTGGAGGCCGAGGGGCTGACGATGTACGGCCAGATGACCGCCGGTTCGTGGATCTACATCGGCACCCAGGGCATCCTCCAGGGGACCTACGAGACCTTCGCCGCGATCGCTCGGAAACGCTTCGGCGGCTCGCTCGCGGGGCGGCTGGTGCTGACCTCAGGGCTCGGCGGGATGGGCGGGGCGCAGCCCCTGGCGGTGACCATGAACGACGGCGTGGCGCTGTGCGTCGAGGTCGACCCGGCCCGGCTGGAACGCCGCCTCGAGACGGGCTACCTCGACGAGCGCGCCGACTCGCTGGAGGACGCGGTGCGGCGCTGCGACCTGGCTCGCGAGGAGCGCCGCGCGCTGTCGGTCGGCGTCGTCGCCAACGCTGCCGAGGCGCTTCCGGCGCTGCTGGCGAGCGGGCTGGCGGTCGACGTCGTCACCGACCAGACCAGCGCCCACGACCCCCTGTTCGGCTACGTCCCCGCGGGGATGTCGCTGGACGATGCGGCGCAGCTTCGCGCCGCCGACCCCGACGGCTACCTCAAGCGTGCTCGCGTGTCGATGGCGCTGCACTGCCAGGCGATGGTGGATTTCCAGGCGCGCGGCGCCGAGGTCTTCGACTACGGCAACTCGCTCCGGGCCGAGGCCAAGCTTGGCGGCTACGAGCACGCCTTCGACTACCCCGGCTTCGTGCCCGCCTACATCCGACCGCTCTTCTGCGAGGGCATCGGGCCCTTCCGCTGGGTCGCCCTCAGCGGCGATCCCGCCGACATCGCCGCCACCGATCGCGCCATCCTCGAGCTGTTCCCGGCCAACGAGAGCCTGGCTCGCTGGATGCGGCTGGCCGCCGAGCGGGTGCAATTCCAGGGCCTGCCGGCGCGAATCTGCTGGCTCGGCGCCGGCGAGCGGCACCTCGCCGGGATTCGCTTCAACGAGATGGTCGCCAGCGGCGAGCTCTCGGCGCCGGTGGTGATCGGCCGCGACCACCTCGATTCCGGCAGCGTGGCCTCGCCGCTTAGGGAGACGGAGTCGATGCGCGACGGCAGCGACGCGATCGCCGACTGGCCGATCTTGAACGCGCTGCTCAACGCCTCCAGCGGGGCGTCGTGGGTGGCGGTGCACCACGGCGGCGGGGTGGGCATCGGGCGATCGATCCACGCCGGGGCGCAGGTGGTCGCCGACGGGACCCCCGAGGCGGCGCGCCGCCTGGAGCTGGTGCTGACCAACGATCCCGCCAGCGGCGTGATGCGCCACGCCGACGCCGGCTATGACGAGGCCTGGGCGGCGGCCGCGGCGCGGGATGTGCGCATCCCCATGGCTCCGGGTGCAGCTGGGGTGGCGGATTGAACGCGCGCGAGTGGCTCTCCCGCGGCACCCCGCAGGGGCTGCCGGACCTCGCCGTTCTGGGCGCGCCCATCCACCGCGCCTCGATCAGCCTGACCAGCGCGCACACGACACCGCCGGCGATTCGTGCCGCCCTGGAGCGCTTCTCGACCTGGGACGGGGACCACAACGTCCAGCTCGAAGACTTGCGCGTGGTCGACCTCGGCGACATCGAGGGTGACGACGCCGACCCTGACGCGACGGCGGCGCACGGGCGCATCCAAGCCGCCGTGGCGGACGCCTTCAAGCGCGCCCCGGTGGTCGCCGTTTTTGGCGGCGACAACTCCCTGACCCGACCGGCGATGGCGGGCGCCGCCCACCGCGGACTCGGCGAAAGCTGGGGGCTGATCACGCTCGACGCCCACCACGACTGCCGCCCCCTCGACGACGGCGCCAGCAACGGCAGCCCGGTCCGTGGCCTGATCACCGATGGCCTGCCCGGGAGCCGCGTCGCCCAGATCGGCATCCGTGGCTTCGCCAACCACGAGGACCACGCCGCCTGGGCGCTGGCGCAGGGGATCGACGTCCGCACCGCGGACGAGGTGCGCGCCGAGGGCATGGCGGCGACCCTGCACCACGTGCTGGCCGACCTCCGAGTCGAGAACGTCACCGACATCTATGCCGATATCGATATCGACGTCCTCGACCGCGCCTTCGCCCCCGCGTGCCCGGCCAGCCTGCCCGGCGGGCTGCGACCGCCCGACGTGCTGGAGGCTGCCTACATCCTGGGCGCCGACCCCGCGGTGCGGGCGGTCGACTTCGTCGAAGTCGATGCGGCGGCTGACGTGGCCGGGATCACCCTGCGGGTGACGGCGGCGGTGTTCCTGGCCTTCTGCGCCGGGCTGACCAAACGCTTGCGGTGAGCGGCGCGGACCTCGTCGTTCACAACATCGGCGAGCTGGTCACCTGCGACCCGGCCCAAGGCGAGGCCCCCGGCGTCATCCGGGACGCCGCGCTGGCGGCAACAGACGGGGTGATCACCTACGTGGGACCCGCGTCGGACCTTCTAGAGGGAACCGGGGCGCGGGAGATCGACGCGGGGGGCGCGGCGGTGGCGCCGGGCTTTGTCGATTGCCACACCCACGCGGTCTGGCTCGGCGACCGGGCCGACGAGTATGCGCAGCGCGCTGCGGGGGCGACCTACGAAGAGATCGCCGCGGCCGGCGGTGGGATCGTCTCGACCGTACGCGCCACCGCAGCCGGCACCGTCGACGAGCTGGTGGCAGCGGCGCGGCCTCGACTGGAACTGATGGCGCGCGAGGGCACCACGACCGTCGAGATCAAGAGCGGATACGGGCTGGACCGCGATGCGGAAATGGGCCAGCTCGAAGCCGCCGACCGGCTCGGCCGGGAGCCCGGCCTCCCCGACGTGGTCGCTACCTACCTGCCGCTGCACGCCGCGCCGCCAGGCGACCGGGCCGCCTTCCTCGACCGCGTCATCGAGCAGGACCTCCCTCACGCCGCACCCCGCGCGCGCTTCGCCGACTGCTTCTGCGAGACCGGCGCCTTCTCGGTCGAAGAGTGCGAGCGGTTCCTGGTCGCGGCCAAGGCCGCCGGGCTGCGGCTCAAGATCCACACCGAGCAGCTCAGCCACAGCGGCGGCGCGGCGCTGGCGGCTCGGCTTGCAGCCGCCAGCGCCGACCATCTCGAGCATGCGTCGGACGACGACATGCGGGCGCTCGCAGCCGCCGGGGTCGTCGGCGTGATCCTGCCCGGGGCCGCGCTGACCCTGGGGGGTCCGCCTCCACCCGGCCGCCGGCTCCTCGACGCCGGTGTGACCGTCGCCATCGCCACCGACTGCAACCCCGGCACCAGCAACACCGAGTCGATGCCCCTGATGGTCTCGCTGGCGGTGGCGCTCGCCGGCCTGACCCCGGCCGAGGCCCTCGTCGCGGCGACCTCGGGTGGCGCGGCGGCGCTGCAGCTCGGCGACCGAGGGGTGCTCCGGGTCGGCGCCCACTGCGACCTGGCAATCCTGGAAAGCGATCGCTGGCTCGACATCGCCTACCACCTCGGCTCTGGCGGCGTTGCCACCACGGTGCGGCGCGGCGAAGTCATCTCGGGAGCCGGCGGCTGATGGGATACCTCCGGTTCTACCGGCGCAAGCAGATCTTGCCGGGGCTGCGCCTCAACTTCAGCAAGCGCGGCGTCAGCGCGTCGGTGGGCGTCCGGGGGGCGCACGTCAC
>DATCQR010000009.1:0-2626 GCA_036569405.1 Candidatus Limnocylindria bacterium | reverse complement strand
GCAGAGGCCGATCGAGCAGCGCCGCCGCCTCATCCCGGGACAGGACCAGCAGGGCGACTCGAGCGGTCGCCAGGCGCGCCCTCACCCGCGCGGACCGTGCCGGGTCGTCGGGCAACGACCCGCCGCCTGCACTCACAGGGGTCGTTGTCGGCAGCGACCCGAGGATGCCGGCCACGGCGTCGCCCGTGGCATCGTCGGCCAGCGCGTACCCGGAACAGTGGACCCAATCCGCTCCGGCACATGCCTCGGCCAGGCGGGTCGGCTGGAGCGTGACGCGGTCGGAGAGCATCGCCCGCTCGCCGTCGGCATCGAGCAGCGAGATGACCAGGCCGCTCCGCTCGGCCCCAAGCTGCACGACGGCAACCCCATCGGCCTCGAGCGCTTCAGCCAGCATGCGCCCGGCCGCGTCGTCGGCGACGGCGGTGGCCAGCCGGACGTCCGCCCGGGCGCGAGCCAGCCGCACCGCAACGTTGGCTCCCTGCCCCCCGGGGGAGATCGAGATCCTGGCCGGGACGTCGCCACCGGCTCGGGGAGCCTCCGCTGCACGGACCGTGACGTCCAGGGTCGAGTCGCCAATGACGGTGATCGCCATCAGCCGAGGGTCACCAGGGCCGCCGCGTCGCGTAGCCCTCATCGGGGGGGTGCCAGAAGGCGACTCGGGCGTCGGCCAGCCTCCAGCACAGCCATACGCGTTCGCCGTCCCGTTCGCCCGGAAAGTCGACGAGGCCCATCTCCAGGTCCCGCACCTCGACCCCCATCTCGCTGAGATGCACCAGCAGGGTGCGCATCCCCTCCCTTATCTCCGCCGTCTCCGTTTCCTGACGACCCGCCGCGGAGGCACTCTCGGGGTCCCCATTGGCGTCGAGCTGGCGATGCATCTCGGCATGTGATGCATCGAGGCGTCGCTGCTCAACCGCGAGCTGCAGGAGCACGGCGCGTACCTGCGGGACCAGGGCATTCGCCTCGTCGATCGTGTACGTCCGGCGCGCGGCTGGCATGGCCGATGGATGGTAGCAGGACCATTTCGCTGGACCCCTCTGGTAGGATCGGGACCGCTTCAGCTGCGGGCCTGCTCCGCGCCGCGACGGCGCCCGCGATCGTTTCGCAGGAGGGCGTCAGCCATCACCGATGGCCGATGAGACGCGCCGCCACAGCGGCCCCAATGACGAGGACCCAGCGACCGGGCTGGATCCGTACACCGAGTACGATGACTTCGACCTTCCCGCGTACGTCGGCCGCACCAGCTTCCAGAAGCTCCCCGAGCTGACCGATGGTGACGCGCTGCGAGCGCGTCACCCGGACGTCGCCATCGTCGGCGCCCCGTTCGATGACGCGGTCAGCAACCGGCCGGGCGCGAGGTTCGGGCCGCGCGCGATCCGCGCCGCGACCTATCACGCAGGGTCGCCCAACTCGCTGCAGCTCGGCATCGAGCCGTTCGAGTGGATGGACGTGGTCGACGCCGGGGACGCCCCGGTGGTCCCCGCCAACCTCGAGCGTGGCCACGCGGTCATCCGGCGCAAGGTGCTGGAGGTGGCGCAGGCCGGCGCGATCCCGATCGTGCTCGGCGGCGATCATTCCATCACGTTTCCCTCCGCATCTGCCGTTGCCGAGGCGGTCGCCCCAAGGCGGCTGGGGATGGTTCACTTCGACGCGCACGCCGACGCCGCCAACAGCACCTGGGGAGTTCTCGCGTCACACGGAACGCCGATGCGACGGCTGATCGAGTCCGGCGCGATCGAGGGGCGCAACTTCGTGCAGGTCGGCCTGCGCGGGTACTGGCCGCCGCCGGCCACCCTCGAATGGATGCAGCGGCACGGCCTGCGGGTCCACTTCATGACCGAGATCGAGGAACGCGGAGCGGAGGCGGTGGTGGCCGATGCCATTGCCGAGGCGCTCGACGGACCCGAGCTGATCTACCTGTCGATCGACATCGACGTGATCGACCCGGGGATGGCGCCCGGGACCGGCACGCCGGAGCCCGGAGGGATGCTGTCACGCGAGCTGCTGCGGGCCATCCGCCAGATCGTGGCTGCCGTTGACCTGGCGGGCATGGACGTGGTCGAGGTGGCGCCGGTCTACGACGTGAGCGAGATCACGGCCGCGGCCGCCCATCGGTGCGTGATGGAGGCCATCAGCGCCCTCGCCGCCAAGCGGCGCGATGCCGGAGGCGCTGCCCGACCGAGCGGGCGCTCCCGCGACGGCTAGCCGGTGACGGTGAACGTCGCCTCGGCCGCCAGTGTGCCGTTGCGATCGACGCGGATGGTGTAGTTCCCCACGGCCAGACCGCTGAACTTGAACCTGGCCCAGCCGTTGCAGGAAGGCCCGCATCCGTTCTCGCCGATGGAGCTCAACGGGATGTGGCCGTCCGCCACGGCGGTGCCTGCGGCGTCCACGATGGTCGCGCCGATCGTGTCGGAGTTATTGCCCTTCCGCCAGCCGACCCATACCCACACCGACCCACCACTGATCGTCGCTCCGCTCGAGTTGCAACCATCCTGGCTTGACGGCTCCTGCGCGCACGGCTCCGTCCGCGCGGTGAAGCCATCTGGGAAGACAACCGGGCCTCCGCCGTCAGAGGGTTTCGGCGTGGTCGGGGGGAATGACGGCGCCACGGTCGGTGCTAGGC
>DATCQR010000008.1:0-16617 GCA_036569405.1 Candidatus Limnocylindria bacterium | reverse complement strand
GAGGGCTATCCGGGCCACCACGCGGAGGCATCGGTCAAGGACGACCTGCTGGCGTCAGCCGGGCACGAAGAGCTCACGCTGACGACGACGCTCTCTCCGCAGGCGGTGGTCGGCGAGGGGATGGCCGGGATCGGCCGCGAGGTGGTTATGAGCGACGACGAGCTCGGTCTGGAGCTGCAGCGGCTGGCCCGCTCGATCAACGGACGCCTGGACATTGAGGAGGAGCTGATGGTGCAGCGCGCCCGACGCCTGCTCGGTCCCGCCCTGGGGAACGCGGCCGTGGCCCTGCATCGCGATGGCGAGCCCGTCGACGAGGTGCGCTCGTACCTTGCGGAGGTGGGGTTGGTCAGCGACGAGCGCCTGGACGAGACGATTTCCCAGCTGGCTGATCCCGTCCTGCGCACCCGGCCGTTCGCGGACATCGAGGGCCGGCGTCTCGTCGCCGAGTGGCTGGAGGTGCATGGCCAGACCCATGGCTTCAACCGGCTGCTGGCAGAGCAGCAGACCCCGCACGCGCTGCGCTCCGAGCTCAATCCGGCCTAGTGCCACCCGGACCCATCCGCGAGTACTCCCCCGCTATGGTCTTTTTGGCGCATGTCGCGGAACTTGTTCCAGCGATCAAAAGCGAGGTGGTCGCCTAACGCGTACCCGTAGGCCAGGTCGGAGCCGGCAGGGTCGTGATCCATCGGATCGTTGATGGCGACGCAACCAGGGGCTTCACGCTCCAGGGCGACCACAACACCGCGCCTGACCCCTGGCATCCAAAATGGGCTGACATGGTCGGCCTGGCGAGGTGGCGGCTGCCGAACGCCGGCCGCCTGATCGCCCTCGTGCAGCAGCCGGTGATCCTGGCAGGGCTGGCCAGTGTATTGGTGGTCACGGTCTTCCTTGCCCGTCCCCCGCGGCCGAGGAGCAGCAACGGGCGTGTGAGGCAACGCCTCGCCGGTTGACCATGCGGGGGAAAGGGATCATCATCGGTCTAACACCGACTGTCTGAGTCGGGATTCAGACTAGGAGATCCATGGCCCTCCCCAATCCTGCCGTCGACAAGGTCCCCACCGGCTACAAGTACGGCTGGCACGACCCCGAGATGAAGCCTCTGCACGTCATGAAGAAGGGGCTCTCTCGCGAAGTGGTCGAGGAGATCAGCCGGATCAAGGGCGAGCCGCAATGGATGACTGACCTCCGCCTGAAGGCGTACCGCCACTTCGAGGCCCGGCCGATGCCGACCTGGGGCGGCGATATGAGCCAGATCGACTTCCAGGACATCTTCTACTACGTGACCGCCACCGATAAGGCGGTCCAGTCGTGGGACGACGTGCCGGACTACATCCGCCGCACCTACGACCGGTTGGGGATCCCCGAGGCGGAGAAGAAGTACCTCGCCGGCGTCGGCGGGCAGTACGACTCGGAGGTCGTCTACCACAACATCCGGGCCGACCTCGAGAAGCTCGGCGTGATCTTCCTCGGGACCGATGAGGCCCTGATCAAGTACCCCGAGATGTTCAAGGAGTACTTCGGGACCGTCATCCCGGCGAACGACAACAAGCTCGCTGCCCTGAACACCGCAGTGTGGAGCGGTGGCAGCTTCATCTACGTGCCGAAGGGCGTGCATGTCGAGCTGCCGCTGCAGGCCTACTTCCGGATCAACACCGAGAACATGGGCCAGTTCGAGCGGACCCTGATCATCGCCGACGAAGGGAGCAGCGTTCACTACGTGGAGGGCTGCACCGCCCCGGCTTACACCACCGCCAGCCTGCACAGCGCCGTCGTCGAGATCATCGTCAAGAAGGGCGCGCGGGTGCGCTACACCACGATCCAGAACTGGAGCCACAACGTCTACAACCTCGTCACCAAGCGCGCGGTGGCGTACGAGGATTCGGTGATGGAGTGGGTCGACGGCAACCTTGGGTCGCACCTCACCATGAAGTACCCCTCCATCTACCTGCTCGGCGAGCGCGCACACGGCGAGGTGCTGAGCATCGCCTTTGCCGGCAGCGACCAGCACCAGGACGCCGGCGGGAAGGTGATCCATGCGGCTCCCAACACGACCAGCCTGATCACCTCCAAGTCGATCTCGCAGGGGACCGGCAGGACGAGCTACCGCGGCCTGATCAAGGTCTACCCCGGCTGCCACGGGTCGAAGTCGACCGTCCGCTGCGATGCCCTGATCCTCTCCGACGAAGCCCGATCCGACACCTACCCATACATGGAGATCGACGAGGACGACGTCACGATCGGCCATGAGGCGAGCGTGTCGAAGGTCGGCTCGGAGCAGCTCTTCTACCTGATGAGCCGCGGCATGAACGAGGCCGAGGCGAGCGCAATGATCGTGAACGGCTTCATCGAGCCGATCGTCAAGGAGCTGCCGATGGAGTACGCGGTCGAGATGAACCGCCTGATCCAGCTCCAGATGGAAGGCGCGGTCGGCTAGCGCGAATGTCCGTGCAGGCGCCGGCGGCGCTCGACGCCACCACGATCGAACAGGTCTCCCGTGGCGAGCCCGCCTGGCTCGGGACGCTGCGTGCCGACTGGTGGCGCCGCGTCGAGGCCAACCCGTGGCCGACCGGTGCCGAGGAGGAGTGGCGCCGGACCTCGCTCGACGGCCTGCCGCGCGACGGCGGCCTGCTCCTCGATCCACCCATGGCGACCTACGACCTCGACCCCGCTCTCGCCGCCCGCGGCGTCATCTTTAGCGACCTGGCGACGGCGGTCCGCGAGCACGGGGACCTGGTCAATGGCCGCCTCGGCAGGTTCGATACCCTCCCGGCGCAGATGCCGTTCTGGGGTCGCTCCCTGGCGGCATGGACCGGCGGCACCTTCCTCTACGTTCCCGCGGGCGTGGCCATCGACGACGTGCTGACGGCCCGCATCACGCTCCCGACCGGCACCTATACCTACCTGCCGCACACGCTGGTCGTCCTCGAGGAGGACGCCTCGGCCACGCTGCTGGAGGAGGTCGCGTCCCCCGACGGGGAGTCGGTCTGGTTTGGCGGCACGGCGGACCTGCAGATCGGCTACGGCGCGCGGCTGCGTTACGCGAACCTGCAGCGGCTCGGCGACGCGGTGTGGCGCATTGGCGCGCAGCGGGTCGAGGTGGGACAGGACGCTAACGTGACGACCCTCAACGCAGAGATCGGCTCGGCCATCAGCAAGGTCGGCATGGACATCCGCATGACCGGCAAGGGTGGGACCAGCCGGCTGCTCGGCCTGCTCGCCGCCGGCGAGGCGCAGAGCATCGATTTCAACAGCTGCCAGGACCTGATCGGCAGCCACACCACATCGGACCTGCTCTACCTGTCGGCTCTGTACGACGCGTCGCACGCCTCCTTCTACGGCGTCACGCGGGTGCGGCCCGAGGCGAAGCAGACGAGCTCCTACCAGGAGTGCCGCAACCTGCTCCTCTCGCCGAAGGCGGGGGCGGAGCCGATCCCGGTGCTGGAGATCGAGACGAACGACATCCTGCGCTGCGGCCACGGCGCCACCGCTGGCGCGATCGACCCGGTCCAGCGCTTCTACGCGCAGAGCCGCGGCATGTCCGCCGACGCCGCGGAGCGGATGATCGTGCGCGGCTTCTTCGAGCGGGTCGTGGCCCAGATCGACTCCGAGCCGATCAAGGCCCGGATCCTGGACGCCCTCGTGCCGCGCATCGGCCAGACCGACGAGATGGCGGCATGACGACAGGGTTCGCGGCAGGCCTGCGCGCCAGCGACGTTGCCCCCGGCACCGTCGTGACCGTCATCGTAGACGGCAAGTCCGTTTGCGTCGGGCACACGATCGACGGGCGCTGGGGGGCGATCGAGGACGTCTGCACGCACGATGGCGGCGACCTCGGCGACGGCGAGCTGGATGGGGACGCCGTGGAGTGCCCGCGCCACGGGGGCCGCTTCGACCTCTTCACCGGGCGCGTGCTGGCCCTGCCGCCGGTCGTCCCGGTCAGGGCGTACAACGTTCACGTCGAGGGCGATGAGATCAAGGTGGACCTGACATGAAGCTCTCAACCCGCGCCGAGTACGGGATCCGGGTGTTGGTCGCGCTGGCGCACGCCGACGGCGACCGCCCCACCTCGCTGGCCGGCATCGCGAAGGCGGACAAGCTGCCGCACGCCTACATCGAGCAGCTCGTCGGCGCGCTGCGCCGCGCCGGCCTGGTGACCGCGACCCGCGGCCACTCCGGTGGCTACCGCCTCGCCCGCCCGGCCGAGCAGATCAGCCTGGTCGACGCAGTCCGCGCCCTCGACGGCCCGATCCTCGAGATGCCGTGCGCCGGACCGGATGACCTCGAGTCGTGCGACCGGCCGCAGGACTGCAGTGTCCACGAGGTCTTCGAGCGCCTCCACGACTCGCTCAGCGGGATGCTGGGCGGGACGACCCTGGCCGAGGTGGCGGCCGGCACGGGCGGGCCTCCATATCCGCCTGCTGTGCGGCGCCGCGTCGTCGCGGCCCACGCCAAGTCCCAGGCGGCCTCCTCGGCCGCGCCCCCCAACTGACAGGAGCTGTTGCAGACGAGCATGACGGACGAGCTGGAGATCAAGGACCTCGAGGTCAGCATCGGTCAGAAGAAGATCCTCAAGGGTCTGTCGCTGACGGTGAAGGTCGGTGAGGTCCACGCGCTGATGGGGCCGAACGGCTCCGGGAAGACGAGCCTGGCGTACACCCTGATGGGCCACCCCGACTACCACGTCGACTCAGGGAGCATCACCTGGGCGGGAGAAGATCTCCTGAACGGCCCGACGCCGCTGGGGATGCCGCCGGACAAGCGGGCGCGGCTGGGGCTCTTCCTGGCATTCCAGTACCCGAGCGCCATCCCGGGCGTGACGGTGGCCAGCTTCCTGCGAAACATCTACAACGCGGTTCATCATCCCAAGCCGGTCGACGAGTCGGGGGAGCAGTCGATCAAGTACACCGGCATCCCGCTCGCCAAGTTCCGCAAGCTGATGGAGGAGAAGATGGCGCTCCTCCACATGGATCCCGCGGTCGCCTCGCGGTACGTCAACGACGGCTTCTCGGGCGGGGAGAAGAAGCGGCTCGAGATGCTCCAGATGGCGATCCTCAATCCGCGGATGGCGATCCTGGACGAGACGGACTCCGGGCTCGACATCGACGCGCTGCGGACCGTGGCGGAGGGGATCAACGCCACCCTCTCGCCGGAGATGGGAGTGCTCATGATCACCCACTACCAGCGCATGCTGAACTACGTGAAGCCGCAGTTCGTTCACGTCCTGCTCGACGGCCGAGTGGTGATGTCCGGCGGTGAGGAGCTCAGCCACAAACTGGAGGCGAATGGATACGACTGGGTGCGCGAGCAGGTCGGCCTGCCATCGGGGGTCGGCGACGAGGTCGCCGAGCCGGTGGCGGAGCACGTCTAAGATAGGCTGATGGCTGTCGAACCGGCGCTGAGCGCGCTGACCCCCGGAGCCTTCTCCGGGACGGTCGTGCGCTCCGATTTCGCGGTCTTCGACCGCCCCACGCGGAGCGGCAAGCGGCTCGTCTTCCTGGACGCGGCGGCCAGCTCCCCTAAGCCGCGCAGCGTGGTCGAGACGATGGCCGACGCCTATTCGCATCACTACGCCAACGTTCATCGCGGCATCTACGAGCTGTCCGAGGACGCAACGGGGCTGTTCGAGGCGGCGCGCGGCAAGGTGGCGGCCTTCATCGGTGCACCCAGCAAGCGCGAGATCGTCTTCGTCCGGAACGCAACCGAGGCGATCAACCTGGTCGCCTACAGCTGGGGTCGCGCCAACGTGCACTCGGGCGACCGGGTGGTGACGACCCAGCTCGAGCACCACGCCAACATCGTGCCGTGGCAGCAGCTGACCACGGAGGTGGGCGCCACGCTCGACTACGTGGCGATCAGCGACGACGGTCGCCTCGAGCTGGACGACCTGCGCGAGAAGCTGGCGAAGGGACCGAAGCTGCTCGCCGTGGCGGCGGTCAGCAACGCGCTCGGCACCATCAACCCGCTCGCCGAGATCGTGAAGATGGCGCACGAGGCGGGCGCACTGGTGCTGGTGGATGCGGCCCAGGCGGCGCCGCACATGCCGATCGATGTGGCCGCCCTGGATTGCGACTTCCTGGCGCTTTCAGGCCACAAGATGCTCGGCCCATCGGGGATCGGGGCGCTGTGGGGCCGGCGCGAGCTGCTCGACGCGATGCCGCCCTTCATGACCGGCGGCAGCATGATCATCAAGGTCACCATGGAGGGGGCCGAGTGGAACGAGGTCCCCTACAAGTTCGAGGCGGGGACGCCGGCGATCGTCGAGGCGATCGGCCTGGGCGCGGCCATCGACTACCTGACCAACCTGGGCATGGATGCGGTGCGCGAGCACGAGCGCTACCTGTTCGAGCGTGCCTGGAACGCCCTGGGCGAGATCCCCGGCGTCCGACGCTTCGGTCCCGATGACGCCGCCACCCATGCAGGCGTGATCAGCTTCGTGCTCGACGGGATCCATCCGCATGACGTGGCGACGGTCTTCGACAGCGAGGGCGTGGCGGTTCGGGCCGGCCATCACTGCGCCCAGCCGGTGATGCTGCGCTACGACGTCCCGGCCACCACGCGAGCGAGCTTCTACGTCTACAACGACCTTGACGACGTCGACGCGCTGACGGCGGCGGTGCGCGCGACCCAGACCCTCTTCGCGGGTTGACCTGAATGGACAACCTGTACCGGGATTTCATCCTCGAGCACTATCGCAATCCCCATAACAAGGGAACCCTGGACCCGCACGACCTCCACTTCGCCGATTCGAACCCGACCTGCGGCGACGAGATGAGCATGAGCCTGGTCCTTGACTCGTCCCGCGCCGCGATCGCCGACGTTGCGTTCGACGGGCGTGGCTGCGCCATAAGCCAGGCATCGGCCTCGATCCTGACCGATGGGCTGCGCGGCCAGACCCTGGACGAGGTGCGCGAGATGAACCCCAAGGACCTGCTCGACGAGCTCGGCGTGCCGATCGGTCCGGCACGGCTCAAGTGCGCGCTGCTCTCCTACAAGGTGCTGCAGGGCGCGGTCCACGGCGGCGAGGTAGCCTGGCCCGCGGAAGCCGAGGCTGAGGCGGTCGGCTGACCTTGCGACCCGCTACTCAACTCCGTGAGGTGAGCGCCGCCGAGGCGCTCGAGCTGGCCGCGTCCGGATGGCGGATCCTCGACGTACGCGAGCAGGTCGAGTGGAACGATGGCCACATCCCGACTGCCACGCTCGTGCCGCTCGCCGACCTGCCGTCGCGCATCGCCGAGGTCGCACCGGAGCGTGACGAGCCGCTGCTGGTCCACTGTGCGGTCGGTGCGCGCTCGCTCCGAGCATCGGCCTGGCTGATCCAGAACGGGTACACGAATGTCGCCAGCCTGAAGGCGTCGCTCCTCGACTGGCGCCGGCTCGGAGGGGCATGGGAGGCGCCTGAGCAGCTGCTCACCCCCGCGCAGCAGCGCCGCTACAGCCGCCAGGTGCTGATCCCCGAGATCGGGCAGGCGGGACAGCGCAAGCTGCTCGACGCGAAGGTGCTGCTGATCGGAGCGGGTGGGCTGGGGTCGCCGGCGGCTCTCTACCTGGCCGCATCGGGGATCGGCACCATCGGCCTGGTCGATGACGACGTGGTCGACGAGAGCAACCTCCAGCGCCAGGTGCTGCACACCTCCGACCGCGTGGGGATTCCCAAGACCGAGAGCGCACGCATGACCCTCGGCGCGCTCAACCCCGAGACGAAGGTGGTCGAGCACCGCGAGCGGCTTGACGCCGACAACGTGGAGCGGTTGATCACTGACTACGACGTGATCGTCGACGGGACCGACAACTTCGACACGCGCTACCTGCTCAACGACGCGGCGGTCAGGCTCCGCAAGCCGGTGGTCCACGGCTCGATCTATCGCTGGGACGGCCAGGTCACGAGCTTCGTCCCGTTCGAGGGGCCGTGCTACCGCTGCATGTACCCGACCCAGCCGCCGCCCGAGCTGGCGCCGGCCTGCGACGTGGCCGGCGTGCTCGGGGTGCTGCCGGGCATCGCGGGCCTGCTCCAGGCCAACGAGGTCTTCAAGCTGGTGCTCGGCGTGGGGGAGACCCTGGCGGGCCGGCTGCTGATGTTCGACGCGATGTCGACCGAGTTCAGTGAGGTCCGGATCTGGCGTGATCCGGCCTGCCCGGCCTGCGGCGAGGGCACGATCCAGTGAGCACGGTCCGCATCCCGCCGGTCCTGCGCGAGACGGTCGGCGGCAGCCGCACGCTGGCAGCGAACGGCGCCACGGTCGACGAGGTCCTCGCCGATCTCTTCGCCAACTATCCGGCCCTCCGCGACCGCGTGACGGCGGACGGCGAGCTGTCGCCCTTCGTGAACGTCTACGTCAACGACCGGGACGTCCGCTACCGCGACGGGCTGGAGACGCAGGTGGGGCCGGACGACACGGTCATCCTGCTGCCGGCCATGGCCGGAGGCGCCCGCTAGCCCGATGGGCGACCTGCTCTCCACGATCGGCAACACGCCGATGGTGGAGCTGCCGCACCTTGCCCCGTCACCCCGCGTCCGCCTCTACGCGAAGCTCGAGAGCGCCAATCCCACGGGATCGGTCAAGGACCGCATTGCGCTCACGATGCTCGAGGAAGCGCGCGAAACCGGGACGCTCCAGCCCGGGCAGACCATCCTGGAGCCGTCCTCCGGCAACACCGGGATCAGCCTGGCCATGATCGGTCGCCTGCTGGGGCATCCGGTGCGGATCGTGATGCCGGACAACACCACCGTCGAGCGGGAGCAGCTGCTGCGCCTGCACGGTGCCGAGATCGTGCCGTCGCCCGGGGCCGAGGGCTCGAATGGAGCCATTCGCCTGGCCCAGGAGCTGAGCGCAGCGGATTCGTCGCTCTTCATGCCATACCAGTACGGAAATCCCGCCAATCCCCGCGCCCACCAGGAGGGAACCGGCCCGGAGATCCTCGCGGCGGTTCCTGACGTCGACCTGTTCGTGGCAGGACTCGGGACCGGCGGGACGCTGACCGGCGTCGGCCGCTTCCTGAAGCGAGAGCGGCCCGGGGTGCGCGTGATCGCCGCGGAGCCGCTCCCCGGAGAGCAGGTGCAGGGGCTTCGGAACCTCGACGAGGGATTCGTGCCTCCGGTGCTCGACGCATCGGTCCTGGACGACCGCTACCTGGTCAGCAACAGGGACGCGGTGATCGGCGTGCGGCGACTGATGCGCCAGGAGGCGATCTTCGCCGGCCTCTCGTCGGGTGCTGCCCTGCATGTTGCCCTGCTCGCGGCGGCAGAGTTGGGGGAGGGGACCGTCGTGGTGCTCCTGGCCGACAGCGGCTGGAAGTATCTCTCCACCGGCATCTATGACCGTGACCTCGATGACCTGCAGGACGAGCTGGACCGCTCGCTGCTGTGGTGAAGGGCCTTGCCGTGCCATCACCGGTCGCCGACGACCTGATGCGCCACGCTCGCGCCGAGCTGCCGAACGAGGCCTGTGGGCTCATCTCTGGATCGCTCGACACCGGGCGCGCGACCCGCTTCCACCCGGCCCGCAACGTGGAGGAATCGCCACTGCGCTACAACGTGCACCCCGAGGACCTGGTGCGCATCACCTTCGCCATCGAGGAAGCGGGAGAGGAGCTCGTCGCCATCTTCCACTCGCACACGCGGTCTGCGGCCGTGCCATCGGCGACCGACCGTCGCACGGCCATGTACCCCGACCCGTTCTACCTGCTTGCCAGCCTCGCCGATGCCGATGCACCGCCAGCGCGCGCCCTCCGTGCGTGGCGGATCTACCGCGGGCAGACGTTCGAGGTGCCGCTGACGATCGGGTAACCTTCTGCGCGATGCCCGTCATCTCCACCGCCGGGGCTCGCTTCGCCGATACGGTCTATGCCGATCGGCTGCTGCGTGCCACCGTCGAAGCCGCAACCCGCAGCATCGCGGCGCTCCTGGTCACGCCGTCCGCCGACTACGAGTACCTGCTCGGCTATCGCCCCCCGGCGATGGAGCGGCTGACCTGCCTGATCCTCCCGGTGGAGGGCGTGCCGGCACTCGTCGTCCCGCGGATCGAGGAGCCGCTTGCACGGGGTGCCATCGGCGCCCTGGCGGAAGGCATCGAGATCATCGCGTGGGAGGAGGCCGAGGATCCCTTCCAACTCGTAAAGGCCCGCCTGCGCGGCGCTCTGCGCGTGGGCCTGCAGGACCAGATGTGGTCCCGCTTCGTGTTGCAGCTGCTTGCCCTGCTCGATCCGGCGGAGCTGGTGGATGCCAGTCCGGCAATCGGCGCCGTCCGGCGTGTCAAGCAGCCGGAGGAGATCGATCGCCTCCGGGCGGCGGCCTCCGCGGCCGACGAGGCGATGCTGGCCATCACCGCCGAGCGCCTCTCCGGGCGAAGCGAGGAGGAGGTCAGCCGGCGCATCAACGAGCTGCTGCTGACCGCCGGACACGACACCGCCGAGTTCGCGATCGTCGGCTCTGGACCCAACTCGGCCAGCCCGCACCATAGCCCGGGAGAGCGGGTCATCGAGGCCGGCGACGCGGTCGTCCTGGATATCGGTGGCATCCGGGACGCCTACTGCTCCGATACCACGCGCACCGCGTTCGTCGGTGAGCCGCCGCCGGACTTCGCGGCGATGTACGAGGTGCTGCGGGTGGCCCAGGCGGCGGCTTGCGCAGCGGTCGCCCCGGGCGTCCCCGCGCGGGACGTCGACCGGGCGGCGCGCCAAATCATCGACGAGGCGGGCTACGGCGAAGCCTTCCTGCATCGGACCGGCCACGGCATCGGCCTGGAGACCCACGAAGAGCCGTACATCGTCGAGAGCAACGACGAGCCGCTGGTGGCCGGCAACGCCTTCAGCATCGAGCCGGGGATCTATATCGCCGACCAGTGGGGCGCCCGGATCGAGGACATTGTTGTCTGCACCGATGCCGGTGGCGAGCGGCTCAACACCAACAGGACCGAGCTGATCGTCGTCGAATAGCTGCACGCGGCTCGTCCCGGCGTATTCGCTGACAGCATGCAATCGCGCCCGAAGCGTTCTTGGTCAGTCCTACTTGACCCCCTCGCGGTAGGAGGCGACCAGCGCGGTCAGCACCTCGTCGATGGCCGCAGTCGCCTCTCGATAGGCCGTGGTCAGGTCCGTGAGCTCCGCCGCCCGACGGCGCAGGTGCGACGCGATGGCATCGAGCACTGGCGACCGATAGAAGAGGAAGGCCTCGACCGCCTCGGCCAGGGAGAGGCCGGCGCGAGATGCCTCCGCCCCGTAGAGGGCGCCCATCTTCTCCGCCTCACCCAGCAGCAGGGTCCGTTCCGCCCGCTTGCCAGCCGCCACGTACTCGAGCACGAGGTTGAAGGTGCGCTGTCCCCAGCGTCGGAAGTCGGCCCGCTGCTCGGCGCTGAGGCGAGCCTGCCACGGCGGCGCCGCACCGCTGCGCGCCATCCGGCGGTGCACCTCGCCCGAGATGGTGCCGGCCGAGCCGGTGAGCCGATCGACGCCGTATCGGTGCCGGCGCGGCGCATTCATCATCGCTTCGAGGGCCGATCGCAGGAAGCGGCGATGGCCACCCGGCGTCACGAAGCTCTCCACCCGGCCGGAGTCCGCCCAGCGTCGCAGCGTGTCGGGAGCCACACCGACCAGGCGGCTGGCGGCGCCGAGCGCCAGCCACGGATCGTCAGTGCTGGCCACGGTCACCGCGGGCGCAGGTCCGCCGGGGAGACGGCTCCCAGCTCCTGCCAGAGGCGCACCAGCGCGTCCATGCCTCCCCGGTAGTTGGCGAGCGGCATCCACTCGTTTGGTGCGTGGAAGTTCCCGTTGGGGGATGCGAAGCCGATCATGATGGAGGGCAGTCCGAGCTCCCGCTCCATGGCCGCCACCACCGGGATCGACCCACCCGTGCGATGGAAGACCGGCGGCCTGCCGAAGGTCTCCTCCAGCGCGTGGGCCGCGATCACGAGCGCCGGATGGTCGAGCGGGGTGCTGACCGGTTGCCCGCCCTGGATGACCTTGACCTCGACCCGGACCGTCGGCGGGGCGATGGCCTTCAGGTGGTCGACCATCAGCTGCTCGATCTCGCGATGGTCCTGGTCTGGAACCAGCCGGCTGCTGATCTTGGCCCCGGCGAATGCCGGGATGATCGTCTTCGATCCCTCGCCTGAGTACCCGCCCCACAGTCCATTGATGTCGAAGGTCGGGCGGGCCGAGAGGCGCTCGAGCAGCGTGGAGCCCGGCTCGCCGTCCATCGGTCCGGTGACCTTGATCCGCTCGGCCCAATCTGCCTCGTCGAACGGCACTGCCGCGTAGGCCGCGTGCTCGTCGGGCGTGAGCTCGCGCACCCGGTCGTAGAAGCCCGGGACGGTGACGCCGCCGTGCTCATCGGTCAGAGACGCCAGCATCCGCGCCAGGACGTTGGCCGGGTTGTCGACGCCACCGCCGTACTGGCCCGAGTGGAGGTCCTGGAACGGCCCGAAGACCTTCACCTCCCAGTAGGCGAGGCCTCGCAGGCCGTAGGTGATGGCGGGCGTCCCCTCGTCATCCTGCATGTCGGAATCCGAGACGATGCAGAGGTCCCCGGCCAGCAGCTCGGGATGCGTCTTGACGAAGGTCTCGGAGGGCTCCGCTTCGTGCTCCTCGTCGCCCTCGAAGAAGAAGCGAAGGTTGACGGGCAGGCTCCCCACGCCCTTCAGCCACGCCTCGGCGGCCTTTAGGTGCATGAAGAGTTGGCCCTTGTCATCGCCGGAGCCCCTGGCGTAGACGATATCGTCCTCGTAGCCCGGCTCGAACGGCGGCCGGACCCACTCGCCGAGCGGGTCGGTCGGCTGCACGTCGTAATGGCAATAAACGATCGCGGTGGGCGCATCCGGTCCAGCGTGCAGCCAATCGGCGGTGACGACCGGATGGCTGCTGGTGTCGGTGATGGTCGCATGCTCGGCGCCGATCCTGGTCAGCTCGTCGGCGATCCAGTGCGCCGCGCGGCGGACGTCGCTGCGCCGCTGCGGATCGGCGCTGACGGAGGGGATCCGCAGGAACTCGTCGAGCCCCGCCAGGTGCTCGTCGGCGTGCTCGCGCAGGTACGCGAGCGCGGTGTCGAGATTGGTCATTCGCGGATGATAGGGCCGTGGAACCGATGAGTCCCGGGCGCGTCCAGCGGTGATCTCGGGCTGGGCCTTCACTCGCAGGGTGAGAGCCGCCTCCTAGCTGAGGACCCCCGTCGCGAGCCCCCCCGCCATGATCAGTGCCAGTGCCGGCAGGAACGCGCTGACGAGGAGAGGACGCGGCCAGCCAGGCCCGCCGAAGAGGGCATAGGCCGGGATCACGACCGGGAAGAGGAGGATCCCGAGCGACCACGCAACGCGCTGCCGAAAGGTCAGGTCCGGTCGATCCTGCACGTCGAGCCAGTACGCCGCGATGGTGATGAAGCCGCCCACCATGCAGACGGTGAACACGGCCCAGATGACGGGAAGCACCCGGCGATGCTAGCGCGGGCCTACTCCCCGAGCTCGGCCCTCCGCCGTTCGAGGTCCGCCGGTCCGGTCAGCAGGTCGCCGATGAAGCGGAGCGGTCTCTGCCGCGGCAGGCGCGGCTCCGTCCTGGGCATGAGCGCCTGCATCGCGGCCCGCACCGCACGGTCCAGCTCGACACGTGCCTCCCGACCGCGCGCCTCGGCTGTCGCGATCGGCTCGCCATAGCGAAAGACGACCCGCCTCCGGAACCACATGAACGTGCTGCCCACGATCGCGCACGGCACGATCGGGACGCCGCTGGCCGCGGCAAACGCCACCGCACCCTCTTCGAACGGCAGCAGCTCGGTCTCGCGGAAGCCGACCCTCCCCTCGGCGAAGATGCCGAGCACGCCGCCAGCCGCGAACACGCGCCGCACTGCCCGCACCGCCGAAGTGAGGGTCGTCTTCTCCGGGTTGTACGGGATCACGCCTCCGACGAACGCCATCACACGGTTGCGGAAGCCGTGCGAGAAATCGGCCTCCTTCGGTCCGAACCAGGTGACACGCGGGGTCTCCGGGGTCGCCGCCAGCGCAAGCATCGGGTCCCATCCGTTGTGGTGGTTGAGCACCAGGCAGAAGGGGGCGGCCGGCCAGCGTTCGAGTCCCTCGGCGCGGATGTCGAAGAGGAGACGGACGACGAGCACGTCAAGGCAGCGCATGACCCGATAGCGTGTCGTGACTTCGACGCCCAGCTGCCGCGGACCCGTGCGTCGCGCCCGCTCCGCAGGGTCCATCAGGCGGCGGGCACCGGTCTCGCTTCGAGGGTGCCACCGCGCGCCGGTTCGGTGACCCGGCGCAGAGCCCATGCGCCGATGGCAAGCTCAACGCCCATCAGCAGGAAGATGGCCCGATAGGCGAGCTCTGGCCCCAGGGTGGCCAGGCTGACGAAGAAGACGAGCAGGCCGCCGACCGTGCTGGCGATCGGTCCGGCACTGGCGACCGCGATGTTACTGATCCCCATGTAGCGACCTGATTCGGCCTTGGGGATGATGTCGGTCATCAGCGCCCAGTCGACGCCAAGGAAGACGCCGCTGCAGATGCCGATCGGGACTGCGGCCGCCACGACCATCCAGTAGTCAGGGCCGAAGGCGATGACCAGCGCACCGATGATCCCCAGTCCGATCGCCACGAACAGGACCGGCTTGCGACCGATGCGCGACGAGATCCAACCCCCCGGCACGGCGCTCAGGAGCGCCGCCACCGCGACCGTGATGATGATCGGGAACTGGGATGTCTGAGCCGCATCCGGCTCCATGTGATGCGCGTTCTCCAGGAAGAAGACCGCGAACGCCTGGAGCGAGACGAGGGCGGTCAGCACGAAGAGGCGGCTGACGAGGAGCCACACGTAGTCACGGTTGATGAGCAGGTCAGTCCCCCACGCGCCCAGGGCGCGCTGTCGGAGTGACTTGGTGGTGGGAGGGGCTGGCCGGTCGGGGACGATGAAGACGGTGATCAGCATGGTGGTCACCTCCACCACCCCGATCGCCACGAACAGGCCCAAAGTGACCTCGGGAAAGCCGAGGACCCCGGGGAGCACGGCCACGAACAGGATCGCCAGGCCCGGCCCCAGCAGGTTGCCGGCGATGTTCGCCGCTCCGAGCAGGCCGGAGGCGATCCCAACCTGGCGTCCCGGAACGAGATCGGGGATGTAGCCCTGGTAGGGGCCCTGGGCGAAGTTGCTGCTGAACTGCAGTAGCGCCACAGCCACCACGAAGGCCCAGTAGTTCTGGTTCCAGAACGCCCATGCGGCGAAGGCCAGGAAGAGAAGGTCCATCGCCGTTCCGATGAGGATGTATGGCTTCCTGCGGCCGATGCGCGCCCGCGTGTGGTCGCTGATGGCGCCCATGGTTGGCTGCACGATGATCGCGATCAGCACGCCGGCGGTGGTGATGAACCCGATCGCCAGCCCGGCCAGTGGATGGGTCGAGCTTCCCAGGACGCCCTTCGATTCGACCAGGCGCGGGATGACGCTGAAGGTGAAGGCGCCCCACAGCACCGTGATGGCCAGCCAGTAGGCGGTGACCGCCAGCAGCTGCACCCAGCTGAGGACGGTCTTGGGCCGGCCGAACTCGTCCCTGTCGTCGGCGGCCGTGGGATCTGCCGCTGGCTCCTGCATCGTGCGCTCCTCTCCTCCAGGCGCAGCCTACGACGCCGCCACTCTTTGCGGAAGACTCTGCGGCTCGCTGGTCGAGTGGCTCCGTCGGGCGGGCGGGGTATCATCCGCCGCGTGATCGACCCGATCGCCCTTCAGCTGGGCCCCCTGTCCGTCCACTGGTACGGGATCATCATGGCCACCGCCATCCTGGCCGCTGCCTGGCTGGGGACGAACGAGGCGGGGCGCCGCGGCGAGAACCCCGAGGTCGGCTGGTCGATGCTCCTGTGGGCGGTCGCCGGTGGCGTCATCGGCGCCCGCATCTATCACGTCATTCACCAGTGGGACTTCTACTCGGCCAACATCTCCCTCATTCCGCAGGTCTGGAACGGCGGCCTCGGGATCCCCGGAGCGGTGATCGGGGGCGCGATCGCGATCTGGGCCTACACCCGCCTGCGGCACCTGCCGACTGGCCGCTGGTTCGACATCTTCGTGATGGCCTTGCCCCTCGGCCAGGCGATCGGGCGCCTCGGCAACTTCGTCAACCAGGAGCTGTACGGCCCGCCCACCGACCTGCCCTGGGGGATCCCGATCTCGGCCGCGCACCGGGTGGGCGAGTGGGCGAACCTCAACCTGTACCCGGAGGCCACCACCCGCTTCCATCCCCTCTTCGCGTACGAGGCGATCGCCAGCCTGCTGACGCTGGGGGCAATGTTCTGGATCAGCCGTCGCTTCGCAAGATGGCTGTACGACGGCGACATGCTGCTCATCTACATCATGTTCTACGGCGTGGTTCGCTCCTACCTGGAGACGTTCCGCGTGGAGAACTGGCTGATCGCCGGCATCCCGACCGCGACCTGGCTGGGGCTGGGCGGGTTCGTGCTGGCAGGGGGTTTCCTCTACCTTCGGCACGCCCGCGGCTGGGGGACGCCGGGCGCCTGGATCCCTCAGGCCGAGGCTCAGCACCGCGAGGCGCAGCCGAGCGAGCCATCCCCGGAGGCGCAGCCTGGCTGACCGGCGGGGCATCCTGCCCGATGTGACTGCAGCCGTCGGCGGTACGCCGCTGGTTGCGCT
>DATCQR010000007.1:0-6246 GCA_036569405.1 Candidatus Limnocylindria bacterium | reverse complement strand
CGAGGAATCGCGAGGTCATGAGGCCTCGCGATCCTGAGCGCCAATGGTAGCCGGTCTGTCTCGGTTCGCCAACCCCCCAAGTCGAGGTTCACGCCCCGTGGCAGCGCTTGTACTTCTTTCCGGATCCGCACCAGCAGGGGTCGTTGCGGCCGAGCTTCGGCCCCGCCTTGGCCGTCTGGGGACCCAGGCGCGACCCGTTACCGCCCCCGACGGCCGCGGTCGCGGCGCCGGCCGTCACCGCCGCGCCCGTCACGTCTGGCCGGCTCTCGATCATGGGCCGCTCGTGGCGGTGCGGCGCCTCGCGGGTGAGGGTCACGCGGAAGACGGTGTGCGTGATGTCGTGGCGGATCGTCGACTTCAGCTCGTCGAACATTCGATAGGCCTCGACCTTGAACTCATTGAGGGGATCGCGCTGGCTGTACGCGCGCAGGCCGATCCCGCGCCGCATGTCGTCGACCGCCGTCAGGTGCTCCACCCACAGCGAGTCGATGACGCGCAGCAGCACGACCCGCTCCAGGACGAGCATTCCCTCGTCGCCGACCTCGGTGCGCTTGCGCTGGTAGGTGTCCTCCACCAGCTCGACCAGGAGGAGTGCCATCTGGTCCGCCTCAACGAGGTCGTCGATCCCGGCAAGCGCCGCGGGGTCGAGGGTCGGCACCATGGCGGTCAGCTGGGCCTTGAGGCCATCGCGATTCCATTCGGCCGCGAACTCGCCGGCGGTGTGCTCGATGACGAGCGCCCGGACCTCCTCCTCGAGCATGGCCAGCACCGTCGGCGCCAGCGTGTCAGAGCGGAGGATGCGCTCGCGTTCGTGATAGATCGTCTCGCGCTGGCGGTTGATGACGTCGTCGTACTCCACGACGTGCTTGCGGGTGTCGAAGTTGAAGCCCTCCACCCGCGTCTGTGCTCCCTCGATCGTCTTGCTCACCATGCGCGACTCGAGCGCCGTCTCGTCGTTGAAGCCGAGGGTGCGCATGATCGACTGGACGCGGTCGCTGGCGAAGCGTCGCATCAGGTCGTCCTCGAGCGAGAGGTAGAAGCGGGTGCTCCCCGGGTCGCCCTGGCGGCCGGCGCGCCCGCGAAGCTGGTTGTCGATGCGGCGCGCCTCGTGTCGCTCAGTGCCGACGATGTGCAGGCCACCGGCGGCGATGACCCGCTCCCGATCCTCTGCGCACAGGCGATCGGCTTCGGCCAGTGCGGCGGCGTACTGCTCTGGCGAGGCCTCCAGCACGTTGGTGCCCTTCTTGTGCAGGAGCTCCGCGGCGAGCATCTCCGGGTTCCCGCCCAGCAGGATGTCGGTGCCGCGGCCGGCCATGTTGGTGGCGATCGTGACGCTGTCGCTGTGTCCCGCCTGGGCCACGATCTCGGCTTCCTTCTCATGGAACTTGGCGTTCAGCACGCTGTGCCTGATGCCGCGTCGCTTCAGCATCTCGCCAAGCATCTCGCTCACCTCGACGCTGATCGTGCCCACCAGGACCGGGCGTCCACGCTCGTGCTCCTCGACGATCTCGTCAACGACGGAGGCCCACTTGCCCTTCTGGCTGGCAAAGACGAGGTCCGCGAAGTCATCCCGGATCATCGGCTGGTTGGTGGGGACGGCCACGACCTCCAGGTCGTAGATCTTGTGGAATTCCTCCGCCTCAGTCTCGGCGGTGCCGGTCATGCCGGCGAGCTTGTCGTACATGCGGAAGTAGTTCTGGAAGGTGATGGTGGCCAGCGTGCGTGACTCGTTCTGGATCTTCACCCCCTCCTTGGCTTCGACCGCCTGGTGCAGCCCCTCGCTCCAGCGCCGGCCGGGCATCAGGCGACCGGTGAACTCGTCAACGATCACCACCTCGTCGTCCTTGACCACGTAGTCGCGGTCGCGCTTGTACAGCGCCTCCGCCTTGAGGGCCTGCTCGAGGTGGCGCGCCATGCTGAAGTCGTCGTCGAACAGGTTCTCGACCCCCAGCCAGCGCTCCATCTTGTCGGTCCCGGCCTCGCTGATCGCCACCTGGCGGAACTTCTCGTCCAGGATGTAGTCCTCCTCCGCCTTGAGGCGAGGCACCAGGCGGGCGAACTGGACGTACTTGTCGGCCGATTCCTCGGCTGCCCCGGAGATGATCAGCGGCGTCCGCGCCTCGTCGATGAGGATGTTGTCCACCTCGTCCACGATGGCGAAGAAGTGCCCGCGCTGGACCCGCTGGCCAAGGTCGACGACCAGGTTGTCCCGGAGGTAGTCGAAGCCGAACTCGTTGTTGGTGCCGTAGGTCACGTCCGCCGCGTATGCCTCGGCGCGGGCGACCGGCCGCAGGGCCTGCAGATGCTCATCGGTCTGGGGGAAGTCAGGGTCGACGAGGTAGGCGGCCTCGTGCTGGATCGAGCCGACGGTTATCCCCAGACGCCAGAAGACCTGGCCGATCCACTGCGCGTCCCGCTTGGCGAGGTAGTCGTTGACGGTGATGACATGGACGCCACGGCCGGTCAGGCCGTTGAGGTAGGCGGCCAGCGGCGCCACGAAGGTCTTCCCCTCGCCCGTCTTCATCTCGGCGATGGCACCGCTGTGAAGGACCATGCCGCCGACCAGCTGAACGTCGTAATGGCGCTTGGCGAGGGCACGCCGCATCGCCTCGCGAACCGCTGCGAAGGCCTCGGGCAGGATCTCGTCGAGCGCGGCGTCGATCTGCGCCCGCTCGCGCTTGTGCTGCTCCTTGCGCTCCTCGCTGATCCGCATCGGATCGGAGGCGACCAGCTCCGACTCCTCAGCCTGCTCCGGCGTCAGCGCGCGCTGCTCGATCGGGATGAGCAGGTCGCCGAGCGAATCGCGCAGCCGGGCGCGGAACTGCGCGGTCTTGCCACGCAGGTCGGTATCGGTGAGGGAGGCGTACTCCGGCTCGAGCTCGTTGATGCGGGCAACGGTCGGTTCGAAGCGACGAACCTCGCGGTCATTCGAGTCCGTCAGCCTGGAGAGGAACTTCAGCATCTGGAAGATCGAGTATATCCGGATGGGCCGATGAGGCCCGATCGGCGGTCAGCCCTCGGCCGCGGCCGCCGGCGGTTCTTCCGCTTCCTCGTCGGCAGCGTGGCTGCCCCAGAAGGTCATCTCCTCGACCAGCTGGACCTCGGACGAGAAGAGGGCGCCCACGCTCTCACCCCGGTGGATGCGCTTGATCGCCTCCCCGAAGAGCGGCGCGATCGAGAGGACGGTGACCTTGTCACGGTTCGCATCGGCGGACAGCGGGATCGTGTCGGTGACGATCACCTCGGTGAGCGGGCTGGCCTGGATGTGTTCCAGCGACCTGTTCGAGAAGACGCCGTGGGTTGCGCATGAGTAGATGGCGACAGCCCCCTCCGCCACGAGGGCGGCGACCGCCTCCAGCAGCGAGCCCGCGGTGTCGATCTCGTCATCGATGATCACGGCGGTCTTGCCGGCTACCTCGCCGATGATGTTCATCAGCTCGGTCTTGTCCTCGTTGCCGACCCGTCGCTTCTCGACGATCGCCAGCGGGGCCTCGAGGATCTCGGCGAAGTTGCGCGCCTTTTTGGCGAACCCGAGCTCGCTGACCACCACGATGTCGTCCAGGTTCTTGTCGCGGATGTAGCGCGACAGGATATTGACGGCGGTCAGCTCGTCGACTGGGATGCTGAAGAATCCCTGGATCTGCCCCTGGTGGAGGTCCATGGTCAGGACCCGGTCCGCCCCCGCCACGGTCAGCATGTCGGCGACGAGCCGAGCGGTGATGGGGACCCGTGGCTGGTCCTTCTTGTCGGAGCGGCCGTATGCGTAGTACGGCATCACGGCAGTGATCCGCCCGGCGCTGGCGCGCTTGAAGGCGTCGATCATGATCAGCAGCTCCATGACGGAGTCGTTGACCGGCCTGGATGTCGGCTGCACCAGGAATACGTCCTGCTCGCGGACGTTCTCCATGACGCGCACGAAGATGTTGTCGTTGGCGAACTTGAAGACCTCGGCCTTGCCCAGCTCCGTGCGGAGGTAGCGGCAGATCTGCTCGGCGAGCGGCCTGTTGGCATTCCCGGCGTAGATGCTGAACTCGTCGGCGTACACGCGGGTCTCCGGTGCGGTTGGTCTCCCGGAGCCGATTCTAGCCGCTCCGCGGCCTTTCTCAGCCCTCGGTTTCCGCGTCGTCCTCGGCGATCGGCGGTCGATCGTCCACGAATACCGCGATCGACACGATCCGGTCCCCTTCGCCCGGCTTCATGACGGTCACCCCGCGGGACGCGCGCCGGTAGCGATTTACGCTGCTGACCTCGGTGCGCAGGATGGTCCCCTCCTCGGTGATCAGCATCAGCTCCTCGTCCTCGCGGCCCACGACGCGCACCGCCGCCACCTTTCCCGTCTCGGCGTTCAGCGAGTTGGCGATCACACCACCGGTGGCCCGGTGCTTGACCGGGAAGTCGTCGAGCACCGTCCGCTTGCCGTAGCCTCCCTCGGTGACCACCAGCAGCTCTGCGGACGGCGCCACGACCTCCATCCCGACCACCTCATCGTCGCCACGCAGCCGAATCCCGGTCACGCCCCGGGTGTCGCGGCCCATCGGCCTGACCTCGGTCTCGTGGAAGCGGGCCGCCTGTCCGTTGCGCGTGGCGAGGATGATGTCGTTCTGCCCGTCGGTGAGGCCGACCCATCGCAGCTCGTCCCCCTCGACCAGGCTGATCGCGATCAGACCGTTGCTGCGGATCTTGGCGTACTCGGCCAGGGAGGTCTTCTTGATCATGCCGCCACGGGTGGCCATTGCCATGTAGTGGTCCGCCTCGAACTGCGGGATGGTGATGATCGCGCTGACGTACTCGCCCTGGTCGACCATCACGCCGGGGAGGTTGATGATCGGCAGGCCCTTCGCCTGGCGGCTGGCCTCGGGCAGGGTGTGCACCTTGGTGATGAAGACCCGCCCGCGGTTGGTGAAGAACAGGATGTTGTCGTGGGTGTTGGCCACCATGAGGTGCCGCACCGCATCCTCTTCGCGCGTGATCATGGCCAGCTTCCCCTTGCCGCCCCGCCGCTGGGAGCGGAAGGTGCCGATCTGCTGGCGCTTGATGTAGCCGCGCTGGGAGAGGGTTACGACGACGTCCTCCGCGGCCACCAGGTCCTCGGCGGTCAGCTCCCTGTTGGCGTCCGACTCGATCCGGGTCTTTCGGTCGTTCCCGTACTTCCGGATCAGCTCGTCCAGCTCGTCGCGGATGGCGGTCAGGACCTTGCGCGGGTTGGCCAGCAGGTCCTCAAGCTCGGCAATGAGCCGGATGACGCTCTCGTATTCGTCCTCGATCTTCTTGCGCTCGAGTGCGGCCAGCCGGCGAAGCTGCATCTCGAGGATCGCGTTGGCCTGGGCCTCGCTGAGCTTGAAGCGCTTCACGAGGGCGGCGCGGGCTGCGTCGGTATCCGCCGAGGCGCGGATCGTCTTGATCACCTCGTCGAGGTTGTCGAGCGCGATCTTCAGGCCCTCGAGGATGTGCGCGCGCTCCTTTGCACGCGCCAGGTCGAACTCGGTTCGTCGCCGAACGATCTCGCGGCGCCAGGTGATGTAGTGCTCGAGCATCCGTTTGAGGCCAAGCGTCTGCGGCTGCCCGTCGACCAACGCCAGCATGTTGGCGCTGAAGCTGGTCTGCAGTGCCGTGTGCTTGAACAGCTGCTGCATCACGGTGTGCGGCGATCCGTCGCGCTTGATCTCCACGACGATCCGCATCCCCGTCCTGTCGCTTTCGTCGCGAATGTCGCTTACATCGGTGATCCGCTTCCCGCTGACCAGCTCGGCCATCTTCTCTATGAGCGTGGTCTTGTTGACCTGGTAGGGCAGCTCGGTGATGACGACCGAGATCCGGCCCCGGGCGTCCTCCTCGAAGGCGACCTGGCCGCGGATCACGACGCGTCCGCGCCCGGTGGCATACATGTGGCGGATCACGTCGACCCGCTCCTTCTCGCCGGTGAGGCTGTTGCGCTGATCCTCGACACGGAAGATCGTGCCGCCAGTGGGGAAGTCCGGGCCGGTCACGATGTCGCACAGGTCGTCGACGGTCATGTCCGGGTTGTCGATCAGCGCGATCACCGCCAGGCAGATCTCGGTCAGGTTGTGCGGTGGGATGTTGGTCGCCATGCCCACCGCGATCCCAGAGCTCCCGTTGATGAGCAGGTTGGGCAGGCGAGCGGGCAGCACCGTCGGCTCTCGCAGCCGGCCGTCGTAGTTGTCGACGAAGTCGACGGTCTCCTTCTCGATGTCGGCCAGCATCTCGTCGCTGATCGCGGTCAGGCGC
>DATCQR010000006.1:0-2842 GCA_036569405.1 Candidatus Limnocylindria bacterium | reverse complement strand
CGTCTCATCCTCGAGCTGACCGAATCCGTCCTGCTGGACCGCGAGGGAGCGCCGATGACCTCGCTGGCCACGCTGCACGAGCTGGGGATCCGACTGGCCATCGACGACTTTGGGACCGGCTACTCGTCCCTCAGCTACCTGAACGACCTCCCGATCGACATCCTGAAGATCGACATCTCGTTCGTGGCCGCGCTCGACGCCGGGCGTGAGGCGCCGGCCGTCGTTCGCTCCATCATCCGCCTCGCCGGCACGCTTGGCCTGCACACCATCGCCGAGGGTATCGAACGCCCCGAACAGGCCGGCAGGCTGCGGACGCTCGGAGCCGACTACGGCCAGGGATTCCACTTCGCACCGCCGCTCAATGCCGAGGATCTCGCCGCCTACCTGCGCGACCGGGCCTGGTCCCCAGCCGCCGCCGAAGCCTGAACTTCAGCCCGGTGGCCGGCGTCTGCTGGCGAACGGCTCTCCATGTCCGGGGACGATCATGTCTGCCTCGGCCAGGATCCGCTTCCGGCTCGCTTCCAGCGCCTGCTGGTCATCGGCCAGCGGATCGACCTCCGGCGTCCGGTCGCCTCGCCACCAGGCGTGCGTGCAGGCAACCACGCCCGCATCGGTCTCGACCAGGAGCGTCGCATCCTCGCTCGTGTGACCCGGGGTCAGGATCAGCCGGGCGTGGTCGCTGACCCGATATCCGTCGCCGTCATGGTCGAGCCACTGGTCGCCCCGGTAGCGCGCCCAGAAGTCCACGACCTCGGCATTTGAGAAAAGTCCGATGTTGACCGTGTGATCGGGATGATGGTGCGTGATGACCACGTGAGTCACGTGGTCGGGTGCCAGCCCGAACCCTCGGAGCGGGGCCAGGATCAGCTCGGGATCGGCAACCATCCCCGGGTCGACCACGATCACCGCCGCACCGTCGATCACCAGGCTGACGCTGCTCGCCACCCCATCGTCACGGGCGTAGCCGGCGTGGAGAAGGTGATGTGCAGCGGCCATCCGGTGCAGGCCTAGAGCGCCCGCATCCGGTTGTTCTTGGGGTTGTGCTCCACCTCGGCGAGACCCAGCGCCTCGAGCAGGGGCGGCATGTACATCCCGAATCGGCCACGGAGCCCCTTCTTCAGGCCGTACCAGCCTCCAACGGGATTGCTGGGGGATCGGCCCCATGCTTCGACCGTTCCGTCGGTCGCCTCTTTCTGCTCGTCGGCGCTGCCGAGCGGCATCCAGTCGCCGTGGGCCTTCAGCATCGCGTGCAGGTCGTCGATCGCGCGGAGGTCGTAGCGCAGCTGGGTGGTGCCAACCTGGCACACGATCGCTGGCGGATCGAGCGTCTCGTCGCGATACATCTCGTACTCGGAGGTCCCTGTCGGGGTCCGCAGCTTCCATGGATCGGCCTTGGTGCCCGATCCCGTGGCTCGGCTCGCGTTCATCGAATGATCTCCAGCGGCGTGGGACGACGATTCTACCCGCGACGACGACCGCCAATGACCAGGAACCGGTTGGGGAAGCCCTGTGGAAAAGGACGAATCGGTCTCGAAAAGTCGGGGATAAATGGGGTTGTTGTCCCCGGTGAGGGCGGGCTATCCTTCGGTCGTCCCGAAGGGGCCGCGATACCGGATCATGCGATTGCATCAAGCGTTCCGGTACCGGTGTGGCAGTCTCGCACTGCGGCGCCGGGCGCAGTTCCTTCGGGACACTTCGTTGCCCGCCTCAACGAGGATCCGCGCCGGTGAGTGACCCACGGTGGGCAGTGCAGCTCGACCCGCCAGTGCTCCTGCCGGGGCGCAGCGTGAGCGTCAACCTGACCTATACGCCCGATCGGGATCACGACGGCCGTGCCGTGCGTGCGCGACTCCGCTGCCGGGAACGCTACCGCTATAGCCGAACCGAGGGTACCGGCAGCACAGCCCACCGTGTCACGCGCACCGGCGTCGAGGAGCTGGCGCGTATCGAGGCCGAGATTGCAGGCGGCCAGCGATTCGTGCGCGGGCAACCGGTGAGCTGGCATGTCAGCTTCGACGTTCCCGAGCTCGGGCCGGCAACCTTCGAGGGCGATGTCCTGCGCTGCGACTGGACGCTGGAGGCGAATATCGATCTGCCGATGGGGCTCGATCCGCGCGTTGAGGAGACTGTCCACGTCGCTCAGCCGATGGCGCTCCTCCGCGCCGGCGTGATTGACACCGGCCAGTTCGGCCTGTTCGAGACTGCACCGGTCAACGTGGACGCCCTCCCGGCGCAGATTCGGCTGAAACCCGTTCCGGTCTCCCTGCAGTCACCGTTCGAAGGCGCCTTCACCGTTGAGGCAGGGGTCGGCACAGTTCAGGAGGTGCGCCTGGAGCTGCGGCTGGTGTCGGAGGTCACCGTGCGTGGCGGGCACCACGATGAGATCGTGGCGTGGCGCGGCGTGCTCGCGGGTCCCAGGCAGTTCGGTGGAGCGCTGGCTGAGCATCCCTTCACGGCTGAGGCCACCGGTGAGTGGCTGCCCTCCGTCGACCTGCCCCACGGCCGGGCGCGCGGTCAGTTTCACGTCATCCTGGCCCAGGAGTGGGCGCCGGACATTCACTACGTCCGTGACGTGGCGCTCGCCACCACCACCGAGCTCTAGGAGTCGCCTGGCGCCACTGTTGTGGCCTCGACGGCCTCGATTGTGCTCAGCACGACGATCGGATCGAAACCCTCGGCCCCCAGGCCATCGAGCGAGGCGCGCATGCGCGCGTGCTGCCGTCGAATGGCGGCGGGTGGGAGGCGCCGATCGGTCCGAGCCGCGTTCCGCTCGAGGCATGTCGCGAGCGGCAGGTTGAAGACGATGGCGGCGGCAGGGCGTCCGAGCCTCCGCGCTACGGCC
>DATCQR010000005.1:0-11641 GCA_036569405.1 Candidatus Limnocylindria bacterium | reverse complement strand
GCGATCCACAACAGCCCGGCGCCAACCAGGATCAGCATCGATAGCGGAGCGCCTACCCGTGACACCCAACTCGGCTCGGCGACGGTCAGCAGGCCGTAGGCGATCAGCGGCGGCAGGGCAGCGACGACCAGCACCGCCAGGAGGCGTACGGATGGGCGGCCGATCCCCACGGCGCTATTCCGCTGCCGCGCGGTCGGCTGCCGTGAAGGAGACGAGCCGGTACCCGACCCCGCGCACGGTGACCAGGAATCGCGGGCGGTCCGGATCCACCTCGACCTTGCGCCGCAGGCGGCGAATGGTGACCCAGACGTACGACGGATCGGCTCCGTCCGATTCGGACCAGACGCGGTTCAGGATGGTGTCGGTTGGGACGGTCCGATCCATCTGCGCGATCAGCACATGCAGGAGCCGCACCTCGGTCGGCGTCAGTGGAAACGTGCCGCCTGGGCGGGTGACGCGACGCCCGGTAAGGTCGATCTGGAGGTCGCCGCCGTCGAGCACGACCTGCGAGTGCCCGGCTGCGGATCGCTTCAGGACGCGCTGGACCCGCGCGACCAGCTCGTCAGGGTCGAAGGGCTTCGTGATGTAGTCCTCGGCGTAGTCCTCCAGGGCGCGGACCTTCGCCTCGGATGCATCAACCGCCGAGAGCACGATGATCGGCAGGTCGGCGATCCGCTTCACCCGCGCGCACAGTTCAAACCCGTCCATGCCGGGCATCATCAGGTCGACGATCAACAGGGACGGCCAGCGCTGCTCGAGCTGCGTGAGCGCCTGGGCACCCGAGGGGGCGGTCAGGACCTCGTAACCCTCGCGCGCCATTCGACGCGCAAGGACGGAGAGGAGCGTGGGGTCGTCATCGACCAGCAGGAGGGCCGGCCGCAGCGCCGGCTGCATGTCAGATGCCGGGTCCCGACATGACCGTGATGATTGCCGGACCCAGGATGACGATGAAGATCGTGGGGAAGATGCAGCCGACCATCGGGAAGAGCATCTTGACCGGGGCCTTGGCCGCCATCTCCTCCGCGCGCTGACGTCGTTCGATGCGGAGTTGCTGCGACTGGATCTGGAGGACCTTGGCGATCGGCACGCCGAGCTGCTCGGCCTGCACGATGGCGCCGATGAAGTTGCTGATTGGCTGCGCATCGGCCCGCGCGACGACGTCGCGCAGCGCGTCCCTGCGGCTTCGGCCCATGCGGATCTCAGCCAGCGCCTGGCGGAACTCGTTGACCAGCGGCCCCTCCATCTTCTCCACCACCTTGGCGAGTGCGGCGTCGAAGCCGAGGCCGGCCTCGACCGAGATGGTCAGCAGGTCGAGGGCGTCGGGCAGCTGCAGGACCATGGCAAATGAGCGCTTCTTCGCGCGTCCACCGAGCCAGAACTCGGGCGCCATGTAGCCGAGCCCCGCGCCGGCGACCCCGAACAGGAACGCCAGCGGGGCCTTGCCGATCAGCAGCCCCAGGAATCCGAAGACGACGGCGAGGACGATCATCGCCAGGATCTTGACGCCCATCCAGTCGGCACCGCGCAGGCCACCCGGATACCCGGCCCGCTCCAGCTTGGCGTCGGCACGGGCGATCACCCCTCCGGAGTCGCCGCGGTTGGCGAGTCGCGACAGGCGCTGAACGAGCGGGCGCAGCACTCGCTCGCCGAGCGGCTGCTGGAGCTCCATCTCCTCGAGGCTCTTGGGCTGCACGACGAGCTGATCGAGCCGCTGCTGGACCACGTTGCGTGATGACGACCCTGCGGAAAGGCCCCAAGTCAGGACGAGCACTGCAATGGCGGCAAGCGCTGCGATGAGGAGAACGATCGGTGGCATGGGTATCAGACCTTAATGTCGACGATGCGACGGATGAAGAAATAGCCGATGCCCATGCTGATCAGCCCGACGATCAGGAAGATCACGCCGGTGGGCAGGCCGAGCGTAACCGGCGGATTGCGGAACAGCGCGGTGATGTAGGTAGGGCTGATCAGGAACAGGAGCCCTCCCAGCCCAACCGGCAGCAGGGTGATGACGTACCCGCTGTAGCGCTGCATCGAGGTCAACACCCTGATCTCACCGATGATCCGGATCCGCTCGCGGATGGTGAAGGCGATCGAGTCGAGGACCGTCGCAAGGTTCCCACCGACCTGGCTCTGGATGTTGATGGCGGTGACCATCAGCTCCAGGTCCTCCGACTTGACGCGGCGCACGAGGTTGGAGAGTGCGGGCTGCAGAGCGACGCCAAGGCTCATCTCCCGCACGACGCGTTCGAACTCCTCCGAGATCGGTGGCTGCGCCTCGCGCGTGACCAGCTCCACGCCCTGAAGGAAGGACGAGCCGGCGCGGAGCGAGTTGGCGAGCAGCATGATGGTGTTCGGCAGCTGCTCGCTGAACGCAGCCAGGCGCTTGCGCTGCCTGTGCCCGATGTACCAGCGCGGGAAGTACGCGCCGATCGCGAACACGGCTGCAAGGGCGATGATGTTGTGGAATCCGGGAACGATGAACCCGATGACGTAGGCCGCGAAGGCAAACACGAAGGGGGAGGCCATCCAGGCGAAGAGGAACTCGGCCGGACGCAGCTTCAGGTCGGCGCGAGCGATCTCGGTCGAGAGGCGAGTCCCGAGATCCTGCCCTTCGATCACGCGGCTCAATCCGGCGATCACCACGGAGTCGCGATCCGGGTCGTCCGCCGCGGCATCCGCCGAGGAGGAGCGGGCGTAGCGCTCGAGGCGAGCGGCCACACCACCGGATCCCCCGCTCATGGCGAGGCCAACCGCCATCACCAGGATGGCGCCTGCAGCGAGACCCGCGATCAGGAACGGCAACATGCCAATGGACTCCTGAATCCTGCTAGAACGGCGAGCCGAAGACGTTCGGCGGCAGGTGGATCCCGGCCACTTCGAACTTCTCGACGAACTTGGGACGGATCCCGGTCGGCCGCAGCCGACCCTCGATCTTGCCCTCGACGACGGCGGTCTGCTCGAAGACGAAGATGTCCTGCATGACGATCACGTCCCCCTCCATCCCCTGGACCTCGGTGATGTTCACGATCTTGCGCGTTCCATCCTTGAGGCGGTTCTGGTGGACGATGAGGTCCACGGCCGATGCGATCTGCTCGCGGATGGCCTTGAGTGGCAGGTCCATGCCGGCCATGAGGACCATCGTCTCGAGACGGGACAGCATGTCCCGCGGGGTGTTGGCGTGGCCGGTCGACATCGAGCCGTCGTGGCCCGTGTTCATGGCCTGGAGCATGTCGAGCGCCTCGCCCGAGCGGCACTCTCCGACCACGATGCGGTCGGGCCGCATGCGCAGGGCGTTGCGCACCAGCTCGCGGATCGGGACAGCGCCCTTGCCCTCGATGTTCGATGGACGTGCCTCGAGCGTCACGACGTGCTCCTGTCGCAGCTGGAGCTCGGCGGCGTCCTCGATGGTCACGATCCGCTCGTCATCGGGGATGAACGAGGAGAGGATGTTGAGCATGGTCGTCTTGCCCGAGCCGGTGCCTCCGGACACGAAGATGTTGAGCCGTGCCTTCACGCAGGCCTCGAGGAACTCGAACATGTCGGGCGTCGCAGTGCCAAAGCGGATCAGGTCCTCGACCGTGAACGGCGTGGCGGCGAACTTCCGGATGGTGAGGACCGGACCGACCAGTGACAGCGGCGGGATGATGCAGTTGACGCGCGAGCCATCGGCCAGTCGAGCGTCAACCATCGGGCTCGATTCGTCAATGCGCCGGCCGATGGGGGCGATGATGCGCTGGATGATCTTCATCACGTGCTCGTCGTTCTGGAAGGTGACATTCGTCATCTCCAGGCGACCCTCACGCTCGATGTAGACCTGCTGCGGCCCATTGACCATCACCTCGGTGATGGTCTCGTCGCGAAGGAGCGGCTCGAGCGGTCCGAGGCCCAGGATCTCATCGGTGATCTGCTCCAGCATGCGCACCCGCTCGGCGCGGGTGAGGGCCAGGCCCTCCTCGTCGGCGACCTTGCCGAAGAGCTCCTCGATCTGGCGACGGACCTCGACCTGGTTGCTCAGGTCGAGCTTGGGATCGAGCTCGTTGATGAGCCGGTTCTGGACGCGATACTTCGCCTCCCGGAACGACTCGCGGGCAGGCATTGTCCCAAGGAAGGGGCGCGACGCCGCGCCACCGCCCGTGCCGCTGGGCGGCGGGGCCGGCTGTCCGCCCGACGACGGAACCGGTGTCGTCTGCGGGGCGGTCGGAACCTGCGGCTCCCCTTCACCGCCTGGGCGCGCTCGCTCGATCCTCTTCAGCAATGACATCTGGTCAGTCCTTCCGCGCTATCGGCGCGCAAACAATCCGCGCTTGTTGGTCTGGTCCTGGACAACGGCGGCGCTTTCGCCGGCAAGGGTTCGTGCGAGCTTGGTGACATCACGCGAGAGCGGGCTGTCGGGATGAGAGACGACGAAGGGAACGCCACGATTCACCGCGAGCACCGCGAGGCGCCCGTCCGACACGATCGCCCCATCGATGGGGCGGCGGACGGAGGCTTCCACGTCGGCGATTCTGATCCCCTGTGCGGCGTCGGCGCGGTTGATCACGAGCCGGATCTTGGTCCGCGCGTACTCGAGCTGCTCGGCGACTTCGAGGAAGAGCCTTACGTTCTTGATCGTGGTGATCTCGAGGGCGGTCATCACCAGGATCGTGTCGGCTGCGTCCATCACCGCCAGGGACAGGTCGCTCAGCCCCGACGGAAGGTCGATCACGACGTACTCGTGGCCGATGCGCAGGTGGTCGATGATCTGGCGCATGTGATGCGCCGTCACGAGATCGGCGCCTTCAGGGGATGGCGGAGCAAGCAGCACGCGGATCCCGGTCGAGTGGTCGATCACGCACGAGTCGACGATGTCTCCGTCCGGGTCGCCGGTCTCCACCGCATCGGCGATCGACCGGTCCTTGGGGTTGAGGTTGAGGAGAACGCCGACATCTCCGAACTGCAGGTTGGCATCCACCAGGCAGACGCGCGCCCCCGTCTCACGGTGCAGCGCGACCGCGAGGTTCGTCGCGATCGTGGTCCGTCCAGCGCCGCCCTTGGGCGAGAAGACGGCAATCACCTGGTGCTCCCCGTCGTCCGTTGGATTGACCTGAGCGGTGAGCGCCGGGACTGACGCCTCGATCTGGCTTCGCCGAGCGAGCTCGCGCTCGAAGACGGTCCGAATGCTGGCGGAGAACTCGTCACCGGAGAAGGGCTTGACGAGGAATTCGCGGGCCCCCGCGGAGATGGCCCGCTTCAGCTGCGTCGCTTCCCCATGGACGCTCATCATGATGATCGGGCTGGTCGGGAGGCGTTGCGAGATGATCTCGGCCGCCGCCACTCCATCCATCCCCGGCATGTTGATGTCCATGACGATCACGTCGGGTCGCAGCTCCATGGCGACCTTGATCGCCTCCTCTCCCGTGCCGGCCGTCCCGGCCACGTCGAGGTCCCGCTCGAGGCCGAGAAGCTTCGAGAGGTGTTCCCGCGTGTCCGGGATGTCGTCCACGATGAGGACCTTGATCACGTTGTGTTCCCCTGGATGCTGAGGTGGCGGCCGCCCAGGCCCCTTATGGGGTCGGAGGCAGCTTGATCTGGATGATGTTGGGGATCGGGATGCCGAAGCGCTCGACGAGGATCTTGAAGGTGACGCCCGTCGTCTTCTCGACCGCCGTGTCGCCAGTGGCCCGAAGGACCGCGGTGAGGGGGCCGAGGATGCTCTGATCGGTCTGGGCGAACTTGATCACCTCCGCGTCCGAATCGGTGCCGGCGAAGACGACGACCACGGTCTCGATGGGAACGTCGGCCTTGGTGGTCGAGCCCGGGACCGGGGTAGCCGCAGCGTCGGCCACGGGCTTGATCTTGCTGGCGCTGACGTACAGGACGCGCTTGTCCTGCAGCAGCGTCTTGACGGTCGGCGCATTCTCCAGGCCGGTGATCGGCTCGAAGCGCGGCGCCGCGGTCGTGGAATCGGCGGACGGCTGGAGCACCTGCACCTCGCCTCGGAAGATGATGTCGACGTGGTCACCCGGCTGGATCAGGAAGTCGAGGCCGGTGACGCGCTCGACCTGGAAAGCGATTGCCTTCTCGCCGGGCTGGAGCTGGCAGACAATGCACGGGATGTTCGTATTGGTTCCCAGCCCGACTGCCTCCTGGCTGACCTGGGAACCCGCGCCGATCGGGAAGAGGGCCGGGGCGCCGCTCAGCTGTGAGGGATCAGCGATGCGAGTGCCGGAGACCGCAGCAGGATCGACCGGCTTGACCTCGACGAGGTCGGGAGTCACCGAATCGCCGATGGCGATGTCCTGCTTTGCGACGAGGACGTCCACCGTCGGCTTCTTGGGGGTCTCTGCCTTTGGCTGCCCGAGGAGAATCACGATGCCCACGAACGCCAGGACGGCGAGCAGCACGCCGACGAGGATGACCAGGCGATTTGATCGCTTCACGATATTTCCCTTCGAGCGAGGATGAGGACAATCCGGCCGTGCAGTCTGTTCGACGTTGTGACTGCGGTCAACAGTCTACGGGCCAGCCACGATCGGGATCGACCGGACTTATCGGCTATGGAGCTGGTGGTACCTCAGAGGCGTTCGGCCCCTGAACGTGCTGAGGCCCCCGGGGATCCCGGGGGCCTCAGAGTGTCTAGCGATATTGAGCGAGGCTCAATTACCTGTTCAGGTTGTCGCCGACGTTCTGGAAGATCTGGCTCACGATCGGGCCCAGGAAGAGCAGGGCGACGATCACGATGATCGCAATGAGGGCCAGGAGCAGACCGTACTCAACGAGAGTCTGGCCTTCCTCGTCCTCACGGTGGAATCGAGCGATAAAAGTGCTGATGAACTGAATCATATGTGGGTTACCTCCTTTCCTCAAAGATAAGGCTGCCGCAGCGTAAAGGTGCAATGACGGGTATGAATATGACCCGATGGTCCCAATGCGCCCACAGCCGGTGCGTACCTTTGCAGCAGCCCCTGCATCTTGTCAAGGCCCCGCCACCCCTGGGAAGCACAAGTGCCGCGCTGCTGCGGCGCGGCACTCGTGCCGGAGGAGAGGATGAATGTCGCCGCGGATACCCGTCGACGACAGGCCCCCAGACTAGGTGCCCCCGCTGTTCCTGCCCATGGCGCAGGAGTACCGGGGGTTTCTGGGACCTTTTGCGATCAGTCCTCGGGGATCTTGATCCAGCCCTGGCGCATGGCGTACACCACGGCCTGGGTCCGGTCATTGACCGACAGCTTGCGCAGGATGCTCGACATATGGTTCTTGACCGTCTGCTCGCTGATCCCAAGCGCATAGGCGACCTGCTTGTTGGTCATCCCCTGAGCGATGTTGTCCAGGATCTCGACCTCTCGTGGCGAGAGCGGCGCGAAGATCGGCTGGGCATCGGCCCCGTAGACCGCAAGCTCGCGGAACTCCTTGAGGACGCGGCTGGCGACAGCGGGCTTGCTGAAGACCTTGTCATTGATCAGGTACTCGCCGGAGCGCACGCGGCGGATGATCGCGATCAGGTCCGTCGGATCGATGTCCTTCAGGACGTAGGCCGCGGCGCCGGCCTTGATCGCCTCGAAGAGCTGGTCCTCGTCCTCGTTCGGCGCCAGGACGATGATGGCGGTGTGCGGGAGCTCACGCTTGACCCGCTGGGTCGTCTCGATCCCGTTTGGCGTGGGCAGGGTGAGGTCCATCAGGACTACGTCGGGGGTCAGCTCCTGGATGGTGGTGATCGCCTCGCGGCCGTTGCCGGCCTCGCCGACGACCTCCATGTCGTCCTCGAGCTCGAGAATGTTGCGCACGCCGCGGCGGAACAGGGTGTGCCCGTCCACGATGACGATGCGCGCCTTTGCCCCCGCGGCGCGCCGGTCAGCGCCCTTACGGCGCTCGGTTTCCTGTTCCACCATCTTCTTCTCCTTGGCAGCCATGGTAACCATTAGTGAACCTCCGGTATGCGAAGAAGGATGCGGGTCCCCTCCCCCTGTCGGGACTCGATTTGGAGTGACGAGCCCATCAGCTCAGCGCGCTCGCGCATGAACTGCAGGCCGAAGTTGCGGCTGGCCGAGGCGAGCCGCATCACGTCGAAGCCCCGACCGTTGTCGACGATCACCAGGTGACCGTGCTCGAGGCTGATGCGGACCGATGTGGCGGCCGCGTGCTTTCGTACGTTCTGGAGGGCTTCCTGCACGATCCGCAGCATCGGTGCCTTGGCCTCGCCAGGAACGTGGGAGTCGATGCCCGGCACCGACACCTCGACGGCGATCCCGTGCTTGGCCGCGAACTCGGCCCCGGCAGCGGTGATCGCCTGCTTCAATCCGACGTCGACCGATGGAGGTCGAAGCGCGGTGATGAACGAGCGAACCTCATCGAGTCCCTCGCGCAGCATGGTGCGCAGGAAGGCGAGCTCATGCCGAGCGGTCTCGGGTGAGTCGTCGATCACCCGATCGAGGTACTCGACCTGGAAGATGGCGTTGGTCAGGACCTGGGCAGGCCCATCGTGGACCTCTTCGGCGAGCCGCTGCCGCTCTCCCTCCTGTGCCTGGATGATCTTCAGCGAGATGGCCGCCGGCGACAGATCGGCGTCTGAGAGGGTCGGCTCGGAGGCCCGCTCGTCGTCGCTGCTGAGGTAGGTCAGGACGAGCTCCATCTGGCGAGCGGCGATGTCGATCCGCTTCAGCCCAGACTGGAGCTGCGCGAGCTCCCTGCCCAGCGCATCGCGGTCGGCACGCAGCACGGATGGCGAGGGGCCGGTTCCACGGGCGGCGGCGACACGATGATCGACGCGCGCCCGCAGCTGGACCCACTCGTCGAGGCGGGTGCGGTACTGCTCGCGGTAGATCTCGGCCACCTCGCGAAGGCGCCACGCATTGCGCGTGACGCTCTCCGAGGCCTGTGCGCGCAGCTGGTCAAAGCTGCTCGGCAGGGGAATGGGAGCGTTCGACGGCGTTCGGGGGCGCGCGGTCCTTGGCAAGTCGCTGGTCCTCGTTGGTACGGGGCCCGGCGCAGTACCCGACCCAGCGGTCATGCTCCCGGCCAAAGGTGCATCGGGTCAACAGTACTTCGGGCGCCGGAAGTACTAGTCCGAGGGGGGCGGCGCCTCGTCCACGACCCGAAAGACGCGAACCCCGGGCGAGTCGAAGTCAGGGGCGGCCGGCAGGAAGTCCGGGTGGTTCCCTGCTGCATCGGTCGCCGCCGCGCCATCCCACAGGCCCAGCGGATCCCGGGTTTCGCCCGGTGCCAGGGTGACGACCACCCAACGCACGTCGTAGGCGCCCGCCACCTGGCCGATGACCGGAAAGAGGTCGAAGGGAGGCGCCACGCCAGGGTTGCCGCTCAGTGCGTGGAGCGCCGCGGGGTCGTATGCCATGACGACCTGGGCTTGGGCGTCGCGGTCCGCCAGGAACTGCGCCGCCTGGCGAAGTCGTGCGTGGGTGTCCGACCACTGAGCGAGGAGCACCGCCGAGCCGACCAGCGAGAGGACGATCGCCCCGATCAGGCCTGCGACGGCGAGAAAGCGGTGCGTGGCGGGGCGCCGCAGGAACGGCCATGCCCGTCCGGCGGCCGTGGCCATGGGTGCCAGGCTTGCGACCGCGAGCGGGGCGCCGAACGGGAGCCAGGCGAGGGACGAGTGGTAGAACGCACCCTTCGGGGCGTGGAAGGTGAAGACCGCTCCCATGGCCAGGAACATGACCACGAAGTAGGCAAGGAACGGCTGCAGCTCCCGTCGGTGTCGCTCGCGCCACAGGCCGAAGGCGAACGGCAGGATGAAGATCCCGCCCAGCAGGACCGCGGTCCGTCCCACCAGCTCGCCCCAGGCCGCCAGCTTCGAGCCGATGATGTTCGCCGGACCCCATGCCAGGTACTCCGCCAGCGATGGGTCGCCGGCGATCGAGAACTGCTGGTTGTAGCTGGTGATCCAGAGGGTGTGGCCGCCGGCGGACGGGAGTGGGCTGCCAAAGACTGAGAGATCGCGAGCGAACCACGGCGCCAGCACGGCCAGGGCTGCCAGGAAGCTGGCAAACCCCCAGGCGAGGCGCCCCGACCTTGGCGGCCATTCAGGGTGAACCGCCCACGCGACAGCGGGTGCGGCCGCGAGCAGCAGTCCATCCACCCGAGCCAGGGTGGCCAGGCCGACGAAGGCGCCGGCGGCCACCAGCCACGGGCCGGGCCGGCCAGCGCGGACGGCGCGAATCGAGCACCAGATGGCCGCACTGCCAGCGGCCCCGAAGACGACGAAGGCGTCCACGAGTGGGGCCATCACCAGCAGCGGCCCGGCGGTGAGGACCAGCAGAGCCGCGATCCAGGCGCTGAATCGCGATCCCCAGAGGTCGATCGCGACGTAATAGGTGAACGGGACGAGCACGGCTCCCAGCAGGATCATCGGCAGCTGTGCGGCGCGATACGAGCCCAGGAGGTCGCCGAAGACGGCCATGGAGCCGGCGGCGACGATCGAGGTCAGCGGCATCCAGTGCCCGTTGCTGGGGATGGGGAGCATCGGGTCAACCGGCAGGCGGCCACCCACTTCCAGGAAGCTCCACAGCACGGGCGCGCTGAAACCGTGCCCAGCTGCGAGCTGCTCCGCGATCATCTGGTAGTAGGCGGGGTCACCGTAGGGCGGGTAGTCGACCAGCAGGGCGGCGAGGAGCCGGGTGACGAGCGCCAGCACGAAGAGGATGACCAGGTCGCGACGCATCAGCGGCGAACCCAGATGGCGGCCGCCTGGTCGAGGTAGACCCGCTTCCACGCGGCGGAGGAATCGAACCAGTCGGCGAGGGGCGTGTCCGGAGGAAAGACGGCGTAGTCGATCTCGTAGCGGTCGAAGGTGACCTGCGGATCGCCGTGGAGGCCGATGATCGCCACGTACATCTGGAGCAGCTCGTCGCCGTACAGGTCCGCCCGCCCGTCCATGAAGATCAACTGGTCGGGCCGATGCTGGCCGATGTAGCCGCCCCACTCGTATCGGTTGAACATGCGCGTACCCGGATCATTCGCGTCCATCCAGGCGACCGCGTCCACAGGCAGCCCGCGGGCGATCTCTGCTGCCTGGGCGGTCGGCATGGTACGCACGAGCGCGACGCCGATGCCCAGTACCAGCAGGATGGCCGCGATCCCCGCGTTGAGGGCACCGCGCCTGCCACCCACCGGTCGCGCGAGTCGCGCGAGGATCCCGGACATTCCCCTGCCCACCCTCGACTGGGCGATGACCGGCGAGAGCACGACTGCCACGATCGCGCCACCAATCGGTCCGATGATGAGCAGGAAGCGGATTGCCTGCCAGGCCATCACGGTAAGCCCCACCAGGATCAGCGCATCCGAGGTTCGGAGCCGATGGCGCGCGAAGGCGAATGTCGGGGCGACCCCGACCACCACGAATCCGAGCAGCAGCCAGCCGAAGATGCTGCCGAGGTCTGCCGGGAACCACTCCATCACATACCGCTTCAGCGCGGTGATTCCCACCGTGTCGAACGGGTAGGCAAAGAGCGCCACGCCGTTCGGGTTGAGCGCGAGGGCCGCGAGACTGACGAGCAGTGCCACCGCCAGGTCGCGGATCTGGCCCCATGACATGGCCGGCTTTCCGGCCGGTTCGCGTCGCAGCGCTCGGTCCACGACCTCGCCGACCAGCACGGCCGCTCCGAACAGGAAGAGGAGGACCCAGCCGGCGTGCAGGTTGGCCCAC
>DATCQR010000004.1:0-17357 GCA_036569405.1 Candidatus Limnocylindria bacterium | reverse complement strand
CTCCCGCCCCGTCGGCGGCGGCCACCACCGGCATCCCGATGCGGACGCCGTCGCTTGTGCCTGCGTCGATCCCGACCTCCCAGGTGAAGTTGCCGGGGTCGCGCCCAAGGATGCGGACCGGCAGCAGATCCATCTGGAGTGAGGTGGTGAGGCCGAGCAGGCCCCGTAGCTCAGCGTTCTCGGCAGCCGCTTCGCGCAGCTCGGCAAGACGGGCGTCCGCACCCGCCAGCTCTTCGCGCAGGTGATCGTTCTCGGATCGCAGCCGGTCGATCTCGCCGATGGTCGCGAAGAAGCCGGAGATCCCCGCGCCGACGCCAGTGATCGCGCTGCGCACCGGGTCGAGCGCATGCGAGGTGACCTCCTGCAGGGTCAGCGCCTGCGGGGTGCGGGAGGCGAGCAGCAGGAGCAGCGAGATGACGGTTGCCGCCGCAAACCAGAGCCCTGCCCGCGAGCGCCGGTGCGGACTGCCGTCGAGCATGCCAGCCCTAGCGGGGGGCGCGGGTGAACTGCTCGCTCACCATCACCCGCTCGAGGGTGTCGAGCTCCTCCAGGACCCGCCCGGTCCCACGCACCACGCAGGTGAGCGGGTCGTCGGCGACGTGGACCGGCATCTGGGTCGCCTCTGCGACCCGCTTGTCGAGGCCGATGAGCAGCGCGCCACCGCCGGCGAGCACGATTCCCTGGTCCATGATGTCCGCCACCAGCTCGGGTGGCGTCTCCTCGATGGTCTCCTTGATGGCATCGATGATCTGGGCCACCGACGGCTCGAGCGCCTCCCGGATCTGATCGCTCCCCACCTCGACAGCGCGCGGCAGGCCCGTCAGCAGGTCGCGCCCACGGAAGGTGACCGTGCGCGGGTTGTCCATCGGATAGGCCGATCCCACGGCGATCTTGATCTCCTCCGCGGTGCGCTCCCCCATCAGCAGGTTGTACTCGCGGCGGGCGAAGCTGACGATATCCACGTCCATCTCGTCGCCGCCGATCCGGATCGAGCGGCTGACCACGATTCCACCCAGGCTGATGACCGCGACCTCGGTGGTGCCACCACCGATGTCCACGATGAGCGACCCGGTCGGCTCGCTGACCGGTAGCCCGGCGCCGATCGCGGCCGCCATCGGCTCCTCGATCAGGCGGGCCCAGCGCGCTCCGGCGTTGAGGGTCGCATCGCGCACAGCACGCTTCTCGACCTCGGTCACGCCTGACGGGATGCCGACCAGGACGCGTGGCCGCGGGATGCGGGCGTATCGGTCGTGCACCTTCTGGATGAAGTACCGGATCATCTGCTCGGTGACGTCGAAGTCGCTGATGACCCCGTCGCGCAACGGCCGGATGGCGACGATGTTGGCCGGTGTACGGCCAACCATCCGCTTCGCCTCGGCGCCGATCGCCAGCACACGCCTGGTGCGGGTGTCCATGGCCACCACGCTCGGCTCGGAGATCACGATCCCGCGATGACGGACGGTCACGAGCGTGTTGGCGGTGCCGAGGTCGATCCCGACGTCGTGCGAGAGGAGCCCGAGCAGGCCGTCGAAGATGCCCAAGGTGCCTCCAGCTGGGACGGTGATGAGGTGCTGAGGGGACTCCAGCTGGGCGGCTGGGGATGGGTCAAGTGTGACGGATCGGCCAGCCGCGGGCAATGCGAAGTCGCCCTCCGCCGCCGTTTCGCTATGGTGACGCGCAATGGCTGACGAGCATCAGGCCCCGCGACCCTGGCAGGTCCTCGGCGCGCACCTCCGCAAGGTGGGGAGGATCAATGGGGTGGCGTTCTCGGTCTGGGCGCCCAATGCGCGACGGGTGACCGTGACCGGCGCCTTCAGCAACTGGCACGACGACGCCGTCCCGATGACCTTGAACGACTCCACGGGCATCTGGGAGTGCTTCGTGCCCGGCGTGCAGGCGGGTGAGCGATACCGCTACGTCGTGCGTGGCGCCGACGGACGGACAAGGCACAAGTCCGACCCGTACGGGCAGTCGATGGACGCGCCCCCCGGCAGTGCGACCCACGTGCCGGCGCCATCGGCCCACGCGTGGTCCGACGACGCATGGCTGGCGCAACGGCGAGTGCTCGACCTGCAGCGAGCCCCGATGCGGATCTACGAGGTCCACCTGGGCTCGTGGCGGCGCGGCCCGCACGGCAGGTTCCTGACATACGCCGATCTGGGGCCGCTCCTGGCCGAGCACTGCACCCGACTCGGCTTCACCCATATCGAGCTGCTTCCCCTCGCCGAGCACCCGTTCTACGCATCGTGGGGCTACCAGGTGACGGGCTTCCACGCTCCGACCGCCCGCTACGGAACGCCAGACCAGCTGCGGGCGATGGTCGACCTGCTGCATCGGTCCGGGATTGGCGTGCTCCTCGATTGGGTGCCGGCCCATTTCGCGAGGGATCGCCACGGGCTGGCGCGCTTCGACGGAACGCACCTGTACGAGGATCCTGACCCGCAGCGCCGCGAGCACCCTGAATGGGGCACCCTGGTATTCAACTTCGGGCGCCCGGAGGTGCGTAACTTCCTGATCGGGAACGCCCGCTACTGGCTTGAGGAGTTCCACGTCGACGGGCTCCGCGTCGACGCCGTCGCATCGATGCTCTACCTCGACTACGGGCGCAAGCGCGGCCAGTGGACACCGAACGCCCTGGGTGGCAATCACAACCTCGAGGCGATCGACTTCCTGCACGATCTGAACACGCGCGTTCGCCTGGGGCTGCCCGGGGTGATCACCATCGCCGAGGAGTCGACCGATTTCGAGAACGTCAGCCGCCCGGTCGCCGAAGGTGGTCTGGGCTTCGACTTCAAGTGGGACCTGGGCTGGATGCACGACACACTGGTCTACTTCCGCAAGCGGCCAGAGCAGCGCTGGCGCCACCGTCGCGAGATCACCTTCCGCGGCTTCTACCTCGACGCGGAGCGCTGGATCCTGCCGCTGTCGCACGACGAGGTGGTGCACGAAAAGCACTCGCTCCTCGGCAAGATGCGCGGCACGCCCACTCAGAAGTTCGCCAGCCTCCGATCGCTGCTCGCCAACCAGGTCGGTCAGCCAGGCAAGAAGCTCCTCTTCATGGGCACGGAGCTGGCTCCCGAGGGGGAGTGGAATCACGACCATGCCCTCCCCTGGAAGGAGGCTGACGGCGACCCCGCGCGGGCGACCTACGCGACCTTCCTCGCCGACCTGGCAGCTGTCTACCACTCGTCCCCGTCTCTCTGGGCGCGCGACCCGGACCCCGAGGGCTTCGCCTGGATCGACGGCGAAGGGATGACCGATCCCTCCGTGGTTGCCTGGCTGCGCCGCGGCGCGCTGCCCGACGGGGCCGAGGAGCTGACAGTGGTCGTCCAGAACGGCGCATCCACGACGCGCCGATACCGCCTTGGCCTCCCCTCTGTGGGTCGATGGGAAGAGGTGCTCAATACCGACGCTCAGCGCTACGGCGGCACCGACATCGGGAATCCTGGGCCGATCGAGGCTGAGGCCCGGTCCTGGGGCGGACAGCCCGCGTCGGCGCTGGTCACCATCCCACCGCTCGGGATCCTCTTCCTGCGCCCTGCCGCCGGCTAGCGGACCGACGCAGCAGGCAGCCCGAGGAGAGCGACGCTTCGCCCGCGCAGATCGAAGCTCGTCTCTCCCTCCGGGAGCGGCTCACCTGACGGCACGGGCGGATCCCCGCCCGCGGAGTCGAGGTATCGGATCCACCGGCGGGGCTGGTCAGCGGGGAGGTGGACGACGGCCGGGGCATCGGTCGGGTTCAGTGCCAGCAGCAGCGCGTCTTCGGGCCCCTCGCCGGGATCCGATGGGAGGATCAGCACGGTCAGCGGCCCGGTGCCGACGACCGACGCGGTTCCGTGCCGCAGGAGCGGGTGAGCGGCGCGCAAGGCGATGAGCGACTGCGTGAAGGCAAGTAGAGCGGCATCCCGCGGGGCGGGAGTCCAGTCGAGCCAGCTGACCTCGTTGTCCAGGCTGTAGGCGTTGTTGTTGCCCAGCTGCGTCCGGCCGAGCTCATCGCCGGAGAGGACCATTGCCGGGCCACGCGAGCAGAGGAGCGTGGCGAGGAGCGCTCGCCGCTGACGATCGCGAAGGGCCAGGATTCCCTCGTCCTCGGTGTCACCCTCCACTCCGAAGTTCAGCGAGTCGTTGGTCGCCTCGCCGTCCTGGTTGCCCTCCCCGTTTGCCTCATTGTGCTTTTCCGCGTAGCTGACCAGGTCGCGCAGCGTGAAGCCGTCGTGCGAGGTCACGAAGTTCAACGATGCCACCGGTCCGCGAGCGTCGATCGGAAAGAGGTCGGGCGAGCCGCCGATACGCTGGCCCACATCGCCGGGGAGATGCTCGGTTCCGGCCCAGAGGCGCCGGATGGCGTCGCGGTACTGCCCGTTCCACTCGCTCCAGCCGGCCGGAAACTCTCCCAGCCGGTAGCCGAGCACGCCCAGGTCCCATGGCTCAGCGATCAGCTTCAGACCGGCCAGCCGCGGGTCTGCCTGGATCGCCGCAAAGAGCGGTGCCTCGGCCGAGAAGCCTCCCCGGGTGCGACCCAGGACCGTGGCCAGGTCGAAGCGGAAGCCATCGGCGCCGTACTCGGCTGCGAAGGTGTGAAGGCTGTCGAGGACCAGGCGCACGACCGCAGGATGCGTGGCGTCCAGCGTGTTGCCGGTGCCCGAGTCGTTTCGATACTTGCTCCGGTCCCTCGGGTCGAGGCGGTAGTAGGCGGCGTTGTCGATCCCGCGGAACGAGATCGTCGGACCCAGCTCGTCGCCCTCGCCGGTGTGGTTATAGACGACGTCGAGCAGGACCTCGATCCCCGCCGCGTGGAGTGTCCGGATCGTCTCGCGCAGCTCTGCCCGAGGGTCGGAGGTGGCCGCGAGGCGCGGATCGGGAGCAAGGAAGGCGATCGTGTTGTAGCCCCAGTAGTCGATCTGGCCGCGTTCGAGCACGAAACGGGGCGTCAGCTGTTGCTGCACCGGCAGCAGCTCAACGGCGGTGATCCCCAGGCCGCGCAGGTGCGCGATCGCGGCGGGGTGGGCCAGGCCGGCATAGGTGCCCCGCAGCTCCTCGGGGATGTCGGGATGACGGCGCGTGAAGCTCTTGACATGAAGCTCGTAGATGACGGAGTCGAGCATCGGGACGCGCGGTCGCTCCGACTCGTCGATGGCCGGCAGCGCCCGCTGGACGATGCTCTTCGGCGTGAAGGGCGCGGAGTCGCGAGGGTCGGCGGCGCGGTCGGGATCACCCTCCCGGCGATAGCTGAAATGCTCGTCGCCCAGCGTGATCGGTCCCTCGACCAGCCGCGCATACGGGTCCAGCAGCAGCTTCGCTGCGTTGAAGCGCTGGCCGTCCTTCGGCGCGAACGGTCCATGCACGCGGTAGCCATAGCGCTGGCCCTCGCCCGCGCCCTGGACATGCGCCGCCCACACCCGGTCCGGGCCGCGGGCCAGCGGCATGCGTCGCTCCGTGCCGTCCGCGTCGAAGAGGGAGAGCTCGACCGCCTCGGCATGCTCGCTCCACAGGCGAAAGGCCGTGCCGCTCTTGTCCGGCACCGCCCCCAGGGGCGCGGCGAGGTCGGCCGTCACCTGGCCGGTGAGCCGGCGACCGGGCGAATGGTGAAGACCCGATACGGGAGGCGAGCCGGGTTGAGCTCGACCCGGATCTCCGCGCCGCGTAGCCGTCGGGAACGTCCGGTCAGGAGGTCGACCATCAGGTACGGCTCATCCCAGCCGATCCCGATCGCGGGCAGATCAGGATGCATGGTCGCACTCTCCGGGCGGCCGGGGTCGCAGCTGACCGCTACGTAGACCGGGTCGCGCCAGAGGCTTGGGAGCCCGGTGAGTGGATCGATCTCGCCAGCGGGCATCGCCTTGCGATAGAAGAGGGAGCGTTCCCCGCTGACCTGCTCGAAGCGGAGGTTGTCGTTGAGCCTCAATGCCCGCCATTCGCGACGCACGCGATTCAGCCCCGAGACCAGCGCCTTGATGTTGCCCCGCGCGTCCCAGTCCCGCGCGCGGATCTCGTACTTCTCGCTGTGCGCGTACTCCTCCCCCTCCTCGAGCCGTCCCTGCTCACACAGCTCGAAGCCCGAGTAGATCCCCCACGACGGGGCGAGCGTCGCAGCGAGGACTGCCCGAATCGCAAAGGCGGGGCGGCCGTGATCGAGGTGGTGCGGGAAGATGTCGGGCGTGTTTGGCCACAGGTTGCCGCGGAAGTACTCGCGCATCGGCCCGGCCGTCAGCTCGGTCAGGTAGTCGCGCAGCTGTTCGGGTGACTCGCGCCAGGTGAAGTAGGTGTAGCTCTGGCTGAACCCAGCCTTGGCCAGGGCGCGCATCCGCTTGGGAGTCGTGAACGCCTCGGCCAGGAAGATCACGCCGGGATCGACAGCCTGCACCTCGGAGATCAGCCATCGCCAGAATGCGACCGGCTTGGTGTGTGGGTTGTCGACGCGGAAGATGCGGATGCCGCGCTCGACCCAGGTCATGACGACCTGGAGCCAGGCGCGCCAGAGCGCGTCGCGATCGGCGGCCGCGGGCGTCGCGAAGTCGAACGGGTAGATGTCCTCGTAGCGCTTCGGCGGATTCTCCGCGTACTTGATGGTGCCGTCCGGCGCTTGCCTGAACCACTCCGGATGCTGCTTGACCCACGGATGGTCGGGCGACGCCTGGAGAGCGAGGTCGAGCGCCACCTCGAGCCCATGCGCCTCGGCTCCCCTGCGGAAGTGATCGAGCGCCTCGATGCCGCCGAGCTCGGGGGCAACCTCGGTGTGGCCGCCGCCATCGCGCCCGATCGCCCACGGTGAGCCTGGATCGCCCCGTCGCGCCCGCACCGCGTTGTCGCGTCCCTTGCGATTGGTGCTGCCGATCGGGTGAATGGGTGGCAGGTAGACGACGTCGAAGCCCATCGCGGCGATCTGCGGGAGACGCCACTCCGCCTCTCGCAGGGTCGTCGCAACCGGCCCGGCAGGATCGCGGCCCTGCGAACGCGGGAACAGCTCGTACCAAGCCGAGCTGCGCGCGAGTTCGCGATCAACGATGAGAGGCAGCTCCAGCCGGTAGCGCGTGGCCGCGCCGCGATCGGGGTGTCGCCGGGCTGCTGCGACCACCTGGTCGTCCGCGAGGGCGACTGCACGAGTGCGATCGGTGCGGGCGCGACTCTCTCGCTTCAAGGCTGTGCCGATCAGTCGTGCGTCCGCCCCGCGCGTGCGCAGCTGCGCCGCCTCGAGGAGCAGCCGTCCCTCGGCCAGCTCCGTCGCAACCGGCTGGCCGGCGTCGAGCTTCTTGGTGAGTGTTTCGCGCCACGAGCCGATGGCATCTCGCCAGGCCTCGATCGTGTAGCGATGCCTGGCGTTGTGACGGAGCGGAGCGGTGCCGCTCCATCGGTCATTGGAGACGAGGCGCATGGCGGTCTCGGTCCAGCGCGACTGATCCTCGCGGCGGACGAGGAGCGCCGCGTCCAGCAGGTCGTGGCCCTCGGCGAAGATGTCGGCGGTGACGCGCAGGTCATCTCCCACCACCCGCTTGACCGCGGCCTCGCCACAGTCAACCTCGGGGTCGACGGCCTCGATCACGATCGAGCGGCGCGTCCCGATGGCGTCAGGCGCGGGCTCGAGCGCGGCATGGGCGGATGCGGCGGCACGCGTGAGGGCAGCTCGGGTCGTCGTCATCGGCTTGGAGCGCAACCGTACCCCATCCAACCCCGGGTAGGCTGTGGGCGACATGCATGCCAGCGACCGACGCCAGAACGGCCGGGCCACGGCCGCGCTGGCGACTCTCGTGCTGGTTGGCTGCAGCTTGCCGACCGGCAGCCCTGAGGCGTCGTCCACTCCTGGCGCGCCGCGCCCGTCGTCCCTGGCCGCTTCCCCCTCTCCGTCGCTCAGCCCGACCTTCGGGCCACTGGAGGCGATCAGCTTGGAGCCGGTGGCGTCAGGGCTGACGGACCCCGACGGGATCGCGAACGCGGGTGACGGCAGCGATCGGCTGTTCGTCACCCAGCGTGGAGGCCGGATCCGGGTCGTCAACCCGGACGGAACGCTGAGCCAGGCCGATTTCGTCGACCTCTCGGACCGCATCAAGGCCGGCGGCGAGCAGGGGCTGCTCGGGCTTGCCTTCCATCCCGACTTCGCCGCCAACGGACGGCTCTTCGTGCATTACAGCCGGGCCGTCGACGGCGCGACGGTCGTCTCGGAGCTGACCGCGTCGGCGGATCACAGCACGGCCAGCGCGGTCAGCGAGCGGATCCTCTTTACGCACGATCAGCCCTTTGCAAACCACAACGGCGGAGAGATCGCCTTTGGCCCCGATGGCTACCTCTACATCGGCCTTGGCGACGGAGGGTCAGGCGGCGATCCCTATGGCAACGCGCAGAATCGCCACACGCTGCTCGGCAAGATCCTGCGCATCGACGTCGACGCTTCGCCCGTACCGAACAAGCGATACGCCATCCCGGAGACGAACCCGTACGCCGCGGGCGGGATTGCCCCGGGTGCAGGGCTGCCCGAGATCTGGGCCTTCGGCCTCCGCAACCCCTGGCGCTTCAGCTTCGATCGCGGGACGGGGGACCTCTACATCGGCGATGTGGGCCAGAACGCTTGGGAGGAGGTGGACCGCCAGCCGGGCGATTCCCGCGGTGGCGAGAACTACGGGTGGGACATCTTCGAGGCGACGCACTGCTCGAGCGGATGCGACAGCATCACCGCGGTCGCGCCGATCGCCGAGTACGGGCATGGCGAAGGGTGCTCGGTCACGGGTGGCTACGTGTACGGCGGCACGCGCCAGCCGGCGATGCTGGGCACGTACCTGTTCGGTGACTACTGCTCCGGCACGATCTGGACCCCGCCTGCATCCGAAGGGTTGATCCCCCGACCACTGGGTGACACCGGCCTCCGGATATCGTCGTTCGGCGAGGGAGAGGATGGCGAGGTGTACCTCGTCGACCTGAACGGCGGAGGCCTCTACCGGGTGCTCGCCGCCGGCTGAGGGGATAACGCTCCGCACCATTGACGACGTCGGTCCATCGGTCCACGGCGCTGAGCCAGGAGTAGACTGCCTCTACTGCCACGAAGGGTGGGGCAGTTCGCTGATTCGAGGTAGGCACGATGAAGGCACGAATTCGCAATCCCAGGCGAAAACTCTCGGCTGGCATCGCAGTCGCCCTCGCGACCAGCATGCTTGCCGTTGGACAGATCGCAATTGCCGCTGGTCCGCCGCCTGTCGGCCTGGGATCGGCGGCGCCCTTCGCGGTCCTGGCGGGCACGCCGGCCATCACCAACACCAAGCCGACCACTATTACGGGAGACCTCGGCATCAGCCCGGCGGCCGCCGTGACGGGATTCCCGCCCGGGACGGTGAGTGGGACGATCCACGCGGCCGACGCTGTCGCCCTTCAGGCCAAGATCGATCTTGCCACTGCGTACACCGTAGCCGCAGCGCTGCCGGTGACGGCTACCCACGGGACGCTGGGTGGTCTGACCCTCGTCGGGGGCGTCTATAACGCAGGGGGCGTCACGCTCGACCTCACGGGGACCCTCACGCTTGACGGCCAGAACGACCCGAGCTCGGTGTGGGTCTTCCAGGCAACGTCGGATCTCATCACGGCGTCATCCAGTACGGTGGCGCTCATCAACGGCGCGAGCGCGTGCAACGTCTTCTGGCAGGTCACCAGCTCGGCGACGCTCGGATCGGGCGCTACCTTCGTGGGGACGATCATGGCCCTAACATCGATCACGATGCAAGACAGCGTGACGGTGACCGGTCGAGCGCTGGCCCGAAACGGGCAGGTGACCCTGATCAACGACAGCATCAATGCGTCGACCTGCGCGAGCACGCCGACGCCAAGCCCCTCCCTGACTAACGTTGCGATGCGAGGCTCGGGGCGAGGCAACCCCCTGGGTACGTTGCTCTTCGCGCTGGTCCTGACCGCCATGCTGGCCGCCCTGGCTGCGGCGAACGTGCGAACGGCTCACAGGAGCCGGTAGGCCCGACAAGTCGCCCAACCTGCGAGGCAGGTTGGGCACGGCAATGGACCGATGGGAGCTACAGCGCACCGAGCGCGCGCAGGCTGACCCAGCGCCCATGGCCGATCACCAGGTGGTCGAGCAGCTCGATATCGAGCAGCCGCCCCGCCTCGGCCAGCTCCCGCGTGATGCGCAGGTCCTCGGCCGATGGCGACGGGTCACCCGACGGGTGGTTGTGGACGACCACCATCGCCGCCGACTGGCGACGAACCGCCTCCCGAAAGACCTCGCCGATCCGGACCGACGAGCCTGCAAGGTTCCCCGCATAGACGGTCACCATGCCCGTCACCGTGTTCTTGGTGTTGAGCAGCACACTGCGCAGCTCCTCGCGCTCGAGATGACCCATGGCGGGGATGAGCCGCTCGGCCAGGTCGGCAGGGGCGCGAATGCGCCAGCCATCGACTGGCCACGCCGAGGCCACGCGTCGGCCGAGCTCCACGGCGGCCAGCAGGCATGCTGCTCGCCGACTCGCCATCGGCGGCAGGTCCGACAGGCCCGCGGATGCCAGCCCGGCCAGACCGCCCGGTTCGAGCACCGATCGGGCGACGGTCGCGGCGTCGCGGCCGCCGAGTAGGATCGCAAGCAGCTCGTCGTCGCCGAGGCCCTCGACTCCGATACGAGCGAGCTTGGCCGCGGCTCCTGGGACAGCCTGCCGCTGCGGCTGCAGGGTGGGGAAGGCGATCGGTCGAAGCACTGCGGACACCGTGGCGAGGCTAGCGCGCGCGCCTCACCGCGGGATTATCAGCGGCTTATCGGTCATGTCGGGAGCGACAGGATCCCCTGGCGTTCGAGCAATGCGATGGCGACCGAGATCGCGTTGAACCCCGCGTGCATGGCGATGGTGGCGGCCAGGCTGCGGGTCGAGCGGTACAGGAGAGCCAGGGCGGCCCCCAGCGCAAAGATCGGGACCAGGGCGAAGAGGCTGGTGTGGATCACGGCGAAGAGGGCAGCTGAGCCGATGACCGCCACCCACGGCCCGCGCTCGCGCTCCCAGGCGTTGTAGACCACGCCGCGGAAGAAGATCTCCTCCGCCACCGGCGCGACCAGCAGAAACGCCACGAGGATGACGGTCGGGTCGCCCCGCTGCAGGAACGTATCCAGCGGACCCGCCTGCTCGGAGAGGCCGATCGCCTTGAGCACGACGGCGGCCAGCGCGCCGAGCAGGGTCGCGCCAATCCACGCCGGGATCGCCACTCCGAGGCCGATCAACAGGCTCCGTCCCAGGCCGGTCCGCCCGACGATCCGGACGCCGGCCAGGGCCCGGGGGGCCACCACCAGTCCGCCTGCCACCGCCAGCAGGCCCATCTGGGTCGAGGTGAGGAGGAGCAGCGAGCCGCCCACCGAAAGCTCCCCACCGTCGAAGAGCGCCAGCGCGGTGGTGCCAGCCCCGAGCGCCAGGATCGTCCCGAGGATGACAGCCAGCAGCAGCAGCACGAAGACGGCAGGCCCGCGATAGCGCTCAGGAGGAAGGGCCGCGCGCACGATCAGCGTCCTCACCGCGTTGATGACCAGGCCGACGACAAGCAGCAGGCCACCCAGGCCGAGCAGCAGGAGCGGCCCGATCAGCCGCTGGACGGACTCAGGCGTCTGGGCCTGGCTTACGACGCCCGGGCTGCTCAGCAGGGCAATGATGGGGAGCAGGATGCCGGCCGCGATCATCAGCACCGAGATGACCTGCAGCGCGCGGTGGCGGCTCAGCGGGTCGCGGTCGGTCGAGGTCGGAGGCTCCGCATTCCACAGCCCTTCAGGCCGGGGCTCCTCCACCGGCGGGCCGCCGGTCAGGGGTTAGAGGCGGGGCGCAGGCCGGGTTCGGCGCCCAGGTCGCCGCTGCGCTCGGCGGTGCGCACCGGGGCGGTGCGCTCCATCACACGCTCGACCGGGCGCGCCGCCGGACGCTGAAATTCATGACCGCAGAAGGCGCACAACGGCCACTCGGGATCGGCGAGCCGGCTGCAGGAGGGGCACACGCGGTGGAGCCGCGTTCGGCAGTTCGGGCAGACCAGCCAGTCGGCGTGGACCCGGTCGCGACAGACGGGGCAGAGTTCGTTCTTCTCGACCTCGGCCAGCAGCGACTCCTCGGCGAGGGAGCGCTCGTAGACCTCTGCCAGCGACTCGCGTGGCCGGACGATGAGGTACAGGACCACGGCGAACAGGAACAGCAGGGGCGTGAAGAAGATGATCAGCGCCGAGGCGAAGTAGGGAAGGATCGGGTTCTCCGAGCGCGCCTGCATGTCGCGGAAGGCCCAGTAGGCGGTCCCAAGCCACAGCAGGACGACGTATACGACGATGAGCGTTCCCGCGGTCTGCACCAGCGGGTTGGTGATGAAGTCGTTCCAGATCTTCCCCGGATCCGGCAGGCCGGCTGGCATGCGAAGGCGCCTCTCTGCGTTATCGCCGCGCGCGGATCGAAGCTGGCGGCGCGGCGGTCATGCTAGCAGATAGCTGCGAAAGCACGGCCACCAGCGTCTCGTGCTCGACCTCGAGAACACGCTCGGCCAGATCCGTGACTGACTCTCCGGGCGCGACCGGCACCCGGACCTGCAGGATCGCCGGGCCGGCGTCGAGGACCGGCGTCACGTCGTGGATCGTGACCCCCGTCTCCGTCTCGTTCGCGGCCAGCACGGCGGCGTGCACGGCGAGCCCGACCATCCCACGGCCGCCATGGCGAGGGAGCAGCGAGGGATGAATGTTGATGGTGCGACCGCCGAACGCGGCAAAGTACGAAGGTCGCAGGACCTCGTCGTATCCGGCCAGCAGCGCCAGGTCGCACCCCGATTCATCCAGGGCGCGACCGACCGCGCCGTCCCGCGCTCCGGCGCTCGGGAAGTCGGGCCGCGCGAGAAGGCGCCATGGCACGCCACGGCGGGCGGCCACCTCCAACGCCCGGACTCCCGGCCGGTTGGCGATCACCAGGACCGCCTCGACCGCCGGCAATCGCCCGGAGGCAATCGCATCAAGGACCGTCTCCAGGTTCGAGCCGCGACCCGAAACCAGGATGCCGAGGCGCATCGGCCTAGGCGAAGGTGACGCGCGCGGACCCCGGCGCGGCGCTCACCACCGTGCCGACCCGGCTGGCCTCGGGGAGCGCCTTGCGCGCCACCTCCTCGTGCTGCGGGTGAACGACGCAGGTGAGGCCGATCCCCAGGTTGAAGGCGCGCACCATCTCGTCGTCCGCGATGTCGCCGCGCTCCTGGATCAGGCTGAAGATGAGCGGGACCGGCCATGACCCCAGCTCGACCGAGGCCCCCAGCCCTGGCGGCAGCGTGCGCGGGATGTTGTCGACCCAGCCGCCGCCGGTGATGTGCGCAAAGGCGAGCGCGTCACCCCCAGCACGACGCAGTGCGCGACGCAGGATCCTGATCTCGTCGAGGTAGGACCGATGGGGCTCCAGCAGCGCCTCGCCGATCGTCCGCTCCAGTCCGGGCGCCGTACGCGACCAGTCCTCCTCGCCGAAGACGCGTCGCGCGAGCGAATAGCCATTGGTATGCAGGCCGTTCGACGGCAGGCCCAGGAGGACGTCGCCCTCGCGCACCTGCGAGCCGTCGATCACGTCGGCCGCGGACACCACCCCGACGATGAAGCCGGCGAGGTCGAAGTCGTCGCCGCGATACAGGTCCGGCAGCTCGGCTGTCTCCCCGCCGACGAGCGCGATGCCGGCGGCCGCGCAGGCATTGGCGATGCCGGTCACGATCTCCGCGGCCACCTCGGCCCGCAGCCGCCCGACGGCGAGGTAGTCGAGGAAGAAGAGGGGATCGGCCCCCTGGACCGCGATGTCGTTGATGCAGTGGTGGACCAGGTCGATGCCGATGGTGTCGTAGCGGTTCATCGCGATTGCCAGCTTCAGCTTGGTGCCGACCCCGTCCGTCGACGCCACCAGCACCGGGTCGGGATGGGTGGTCGGGTCGAAGCGGAAAAGGCTCCCAAAGCCCCCGACGCCACCAATCACCGCAGGCGTCGCCGTTGTCGCCGCCGCGCGCGCGATCAGGTCAACCGCACGCTGCGCCTCGTCGATGTCGACCCCGGCAGCCCGATAACTCTGCCCCACCGGATCAGCCGCGCTCCAGCGCGAACTTGTCGACGTCGAGCGGCACGTCGACCGGGTAATTGCCATCGAAGCAGGCGGTGCAGTGGCGGCGCTCGTCGCGGCCGACCGCCGCCAGCAGGCCCTCCTGCGACAGGTAGCCAAGGGTGTCGGCTCCGATCTGTCGCCGGATCCCGTCGAGCCCCAGGTTGGCCGCGATCAGCTCGGCTCGACGGCCGGTGTCCACCCCCATGTAGCACGGGTAGCGCATCTGCGGCGAGTGGATCCGGACGTGCACCTCGCGCGCGCCGGCCCGCCGCAGCATTGCGACGATCGGCCCGGTCGTCGTGCCACGCACGATCGAGTCATCGACCACCACAACCCGCTTGCCCGCGAGCACCTCCGGCAGCGGGTTGAACTTCAGTCGCACCGATGCCTCGCGCGAGGTCTGGCCGGGCTGGATGAAGGTCCGGCCCACGTATCGGTTCTTGATCAGGCCTTCGCGGAATGGGAGGCCGGACTGCTCGGCGTAGCCGATGGCGGCCGGCACCGCGGAGTCCGGCACCGGGATCACCAGGTCCGCATCGGCTGGCTGCTCGATCGCCAGGCGCCGACCCATGCGCAGCCTGGCCTCGTACAGAAGCTTCCCGCCGATGACGCTGTCCGGCCGGGCAAGGTACACGAACTCGAACACGCACAGTCGCTCGCGAGCGTCGCTCGCCTCGGCGCTGACGCCCGGCCGGGACGCATGGACCCCCTCGTCATCGATGGTGAGGATCTCGCCAGCCTCGACGTCGCGCACGAAGGTGGCGCCCATCGCGTCCAGGCCGACGCTCTCGGACGCGATGGCCCAGCCCGAGGGGCGTCCGGCGGCGTCGTGGAGTCGCCCGAGCGCGAGCGGGCGGAAGCCGACCGGGTCGCGAGCGGCGACCAGCGCGCTGGCGGTGAGCATGGTGAAGGTGTACGCGCCCGACGCGCGGTGGAAGGCCTGCTCCACGCGCTGCGCCCAGCTGCGGCCGGGCGCGTGGGCGATCAGCTTGGCCAGCACCTCCGTGTCGCTGGCCGTCACGAACTCGATCCCCTGCTCGGTCAGCTCGTCGCGCAGCCAGGTCGCGTTGGTCAGGTTGCCGTTGTGCCCGAGCATGAGCTCCCCCAGCTCGCTCGATGCGTATACCGGCTGGACGTTCGGGAGGCTGTTGGATCCCGTCGTGCTGTAGCGGGTGTGCCCGATCGCCAGGCGTGCCGCGTGCCCGGCCGGCGCTCCGTCCTGGTCGGCCTCAAGGCGGGCAAGCGTCTCCTCGTCGAAGACCTGGCCGACCAGCCCGAGCCGCTTGTGCAGGGTGAGCTGCGATCCATCCGAGACGGCGATCCCGGCTGACTCCTGTCCCCGATGCTGGAGGGCGTGCAGCCCGAGCGCCACCAGGTGCGCGACCGGCATTCCCGGAGCGTAGACCCCGACGACGCCGCACTCCTCCCGGGGCCCATGCGACTCGTAGCGCGCCGGCTCGTAGCGCGGCAGCTCGCGAAGGTGTGGTCCAGCCTCGGATTCAGGAGCCGGCGGGGCGGTCCGTCGCACCGTGATCAGCGGGCGAGGTGGGATCGAGGCACGCCCTGATGATACCGGAGCCGCCCGGCATCCGATGCCGCCCCGAACAAAGGTACCGGCGCAGTACTGCCCCGCACCGCACTCGGCTCGAAACCGGTCGCTGACGGGGCTCGCGCGGCGCGAGAGGTGACGATCAGGTCATGGCAGCCGACCACGGGGAGGGCCATCCTCGGACGACCAAGGGTGGCAACCCCTCGCGAATGGACGGCAGATGCTCCGACTCATCCGGGCGCTCGGATTCATGGCTCCGGTTCCCGTCGTCCTGTTGGCGATGGTTGGGCTCTCGGTCACGGTCGTTGCGGATCCACACCTGCAGTTCACCTTCAGCGCATTGACCATCCTGGCCAGCGCCGCCGGCGCGACCGTCGTGGCGCTTGGCTGCTGGACCTACTTCGGCCTCCGGCTGAGTCACGTCGCCGCAGCCCTGGAGGCAACCCTCACGAGCGACCATCCCGTCCAGCTGCGGGTGACAGGCACGCCGGCCGAGCGACGGCTGGCCAGGGCGTTCAACGCCGCCAGCGGGGCATTCGTGCAGGTCGAGGCTCGTGCCGCGCACGACCGCCTGACGGGGGTTGTCAACCGCGAGACGCTCCTCACCACCCTTGTCTCCGAGATCGAGCGGGCCGCGCGTCACCACAAGTGGCTGTCGGTCGCCTTCATCGACATCGACCGCTTCAAGCCGATCAACGACACCTACGGTCACCACACGGGGGACGCGGTGCTGCGCGAGATCGCGACCCTCATCCGCGACAACATCCGCGGCAGCGATCTCTTCGGCCGCTACGGCGGCGAGGAATTCATGCTGATCCTGCCGGAGACGACGCCCGAGGAGGCGACCGTGCTGGCGGAGCACCTGCGCCAGCTGGTGATGGACCATCCGCTCACCGTCGCTCCGCGCCAGGGGATCCAGGTCACCATCAGCATTGGCGTTGCCGGCGATGTGGGGTCCCAGCTGCAGGCCGATCGGCTGGTCGACCAGGCCGATGCCGCGATGTACGCGGCGAAGTCGCTCGGCAGGAACCGGACCTACCGCTATCGGGCGGTTGACGACAACGCGCCTGTCCGCCGCGCACCGATCTCGGCCGAGCGACGCGCGGCCGCGACGGCCATCGGCCAATGGGCCAGCGACACCGCAGCCGAGGCGCTGGCGTCCGTCCTCGCGCCGCAGCCGCATCACGGTGGGCAGCCGTCCGACCTGATCGCCACGCTGGCGACCGGGATGGCGCTCCACATGGGTCTGCCCCAGGACGAGATCGAACGGATTCGCATCGCCAGCCTCCTCCACGACCTCGGCAAGCTGGCCGTCCCGCTCGAGATCCTGGACAAGCGGAGCGCACTCTCCGATCACGAATGGCAGGCGATCGGCGAGCACCCACGCATCGGGCAGGTGATCCTGGAGCAGGCCTCCTCGCTGCGCGAGGCGGTCCCGACCGTCCTCCATCACCACGAGCACTTCAACGGGAGCGGCTACCCACACGGGCTGCGCGGCAAGGAGATCCCGCTCGGTGCGCGCATCGTGGCGGTCGCTGATGCGTACCACGCCATGGTCAACGACCGCCCCTATCGCAATGCGCGTGACCATGCCCATGCCCTTGCCGAGCTGCGTGCGAATGCGGGCACCCAGTTCGATCCGGAGGTCGTCGACGTTTTCTGCGAGGTGTTTGCGGAAGGCGTCCCGCCCGACGGCCTGCAGGAGGTCTACAACCTGCATGAGCGAGCTCGGGGCGGGCTTCGTCGACTCGAGC
>DATCQR010000003.1:0-2019 GCA_036569405.1 Candidatus Limnocylindria bacterium | reverse complement strand
GCCGCGATCGCCGTGACCTCCGCGTGGTCGTAAGCGGGCGCCACCTCGACGACATCAGCCCCCGCCAGCCGGATTCCGCCCAGGCCCCGAATGATCGCAATCGCCTCTCGGCTGCTCCAGCCTCCGGCCTCAGGCGTGCCGGTCCCGGGAGCGAAAGCAGGGTCGAGGACGTCGATGTCGAGTGACAGGTAGACCTGCGCGTCGCCAACGACCTCCCGAATCTCGGACGCGATCGAGGCTGCGCCGCGATCGTCGATCGCCCGCCCATCGATCAAACGAAAGCCAAGCGCTGCATCCTCCGGCAGGTCCTGGGCAGAGAACTGCGGACCGCGCGTCCCTACATGCAGCGACCGCCGCAGCTCCAGCAGGCCTTCTTCAGCTGCGCGCCGAAAAGGAGTTCCGTGCGTGTAGCGCGCGCCCCCGAAGTACGTGTTCCACGTATCCAGGTGAGCGTCGAAATGGACCAGGGCCAGCGGCCCGAAACGCTTAGACGCCGCGCGCAACATCGGCAACGCAATCGTGTGGTCGCCGCCGATCGCCATGACGTGGGACGCCCGCTCATACGTCGCTTTCGCCGCCGCCTCGATCTCACCGATAGCTTGCTCGATCCCGAATGGAGTGCACGCGACGTCGCCCGCGTCGGCCACCTGCTGCGCGAACGGCTCCGCCTCGGTCCATGCATTGAACGGACGGAGCATCCTGGATCCGGACCGGATCGCAGCCGGCCCGAAGCGCGCGCCGGGCCTGTACACGACACCGCTGTCGAAGGGAACGCCGAGGATCGCCACCTCGGCCTTGCCCACCGCATCCAGCGCCGGCAGGCGGGCGTACGTGGCAGGACCAGCGAACCGGGGCACCTGCATCGGGTCGACAGGCCCGATCACCTTGTCGCCGTCATCACCCATCGCCGGGAGTCTACTCAGTACGGCCGAGGCCTTACTGCACTAGAACTACCTACCGACTATCGGGAGCGGCTCTTGTCCTCCTGAAGGATGTTGCCGCCATCGACGACGAGCGACTGCCCCGTGATGTAAGAGGCATCAGGCGAAGCGAGAAAAGCCACCGCCGCCGCCAGCTCGTCGGGCCTGCCCGCGCGACCGATCGGCGTGTTGAGAGAGGCGGCGTGCTCCATGTCCGATGAGGACGCGGTCGCGATCCATCCGGGCGCGACCCCGTTGATGGTGACACCGTCCGCCGCGGTTTCCAGCGCCACTGCCCGCATCATCCCGTCCATGCCGGCCTTCGCCGCGCTGTAGGCGGCCCAGCCAGGGTGGCTGACCAGCGGCCCGGTCACCGAGGACACGTTCACGATCCGGCCGTACTTCTTCGCCACCATCCCGGGTAGCACCGCGCGCGTCATGAGGAAGGCGGTGTTCAGCGTGATCTCGATCTGCCGCTGCCAATCGGCGTAATCCATCTGTTGCACGGTCGCTTCCTCCACCGGCCGGCCGGTCTGAGCCATCCCGGCGTTGTTGACCAGCACATCGATGCGGCGCGACTTCCGCAGCACCGACTCGACAAGCTTGTGCACCGCATCCTCGTCGGTGAGGTCTGCGACAAACCCGAATGCGGTCTTCCCGTTGAGGTCGAGCTCGCGAGCGCGATCGTGAATGCGATCGGTCGTCGATGTGACGGCGACGTGGAATCCCGCCAGGTGGAGCCGGCGCGCGATGGCAAATCCGATCCCGGCCTCGCTGCCGGCTCCCGTCACCACCGCGACCTGACCTTTCACTTGCGTCGGTATTATCGGCGCGCGGGCGCGACGCAGCCGCGTAACGCCCCGCAGCGCAGCCGCGTAACGCCCGCAGCGCAGCCGCGTAACGCCCCGCAGCGCAGCCGCGTAACGCCCCGCGGCGCAGCCGCGTAACTAGACGGGCAGCTTGCCGACGCTGACCTTCCGCTCCAGGAGCGCTGACATCACACGCGCCGACTCGGCGGGGTCGCCGCTGGTCCAGAAACGCTCTCTGCCCTTGGCATCGCGCGGCGCCGCCATTCCGCGCTCGCTGAGCACGCGCGCCA
>DATCQR010000002.1:0-5541 GCA_036569405.1 Candidatus Limnocylindria bacterium | reverse complement strand
GGTGTACGGCATCCAGGTCGCCGAGAAGGGGATCGCCTGGACGCGGCTGCATGCCACCGGCACGACCGGGCATGGCTCGATGCCGAACCCCGACAACGCCGCCATCAAGCTGGCCGAGGCGGTGACGCGCCTGGCGGCAGCCCCGCAGCCCGCGCGCCTGACGCCGGTGGTGGAGGGGTTCCTGGGCGCCCTGGGCCTTGCCGCCGTCGCGGATGGCATCCGTTCCGGCGACGAGGCATCTGCCTTCGCCGCACTCGAGGCAGGGGTGGACGACCCGGTCCTGCGTCGATCGATCGCAGCCATGCTGCGCGACACCGTCACCCCGACCATGATCCAGGCCGGCAAGAAGATGAACGTCATCCCGGGCAGCGGCGAGGCGCAGATCGACGTGCGGACCCTGCCCGGCACCGATCAGGAGGCCCTCCTGGCGAAAATGCAGGCGACGGTGGGCACGCTCGCCCGGGTCGAGCCGGTCATCACGCTCCCGGCCATCGAAGCCGCCGGTGACGCTCCCATCGTCGAGCTGATGCGGAGCGCCCTGCTGGCGGCCGACCACGAGGCGACGGCTGCGCCGATGATGATCACCCCGGGTACGGACGCCAAGGCGCTGGCCACGCTGGGCATCCCCACCTACGGGTTCGCCCCGCTGCAGCTTGCCGCGGATATGCCTTTCCTCTCCCTGTTCCACGGCCACGACGAGCGCGTGCCGGTCAGCGCCATCGAATTCGGGTTGCCGGTCCTGCACGAGGTGGTGAGCCGATTCGTCACCCGCGAGATGCCAGGCTGATCGGCGATCGAGGGCCCCTCGGCTATACTCGCGACCAAGTCCACCGACGTTCAGATGCGAATGACCGACCAGACCGATTCCTCCGATCCCCACGATCCGGCTCCACAGCCGCGCGCCCACGCGTTCGTCTTCCCCGGCCAGGGCTCGCAGTACGTGGGGATGGGCGCTGCCCTGATCGAGCGCTCGCCCGAGGCAGCGGCGGTGATGGAGCGTGCCGACGCGGCCCTAGGCTTTCCGTTGTCGCGCCTGATCTCGGACGGACCGGCCGAAGAGCTTGACCTGACGGTGAATGCCCAGCCGGCGATCCTCGCCACCAGCGTGGCCTACCTCGAGGCGATGCGGGCCGAGGCTGCGACGGCGGGCGTCGAGCTCGCACCACTCCGCCTCGCCGGGCACTCGGCTGGCCAGTACGCCGCTGCCGTCGCGGCCGACTCGATCGACTTCGAGACGGCCATCGGGCTTGTGCGCGAGCGCGGGCGGATCATGCAGGAGAGGGGCATCGAGGGCGGCATGGGCGCTGTGATCGGCCTCACCGACGAACAGGTCCACGAGGTGGTGGACGCCGCGCGCGAGCACGGCGAGATCGGCGTCGCCAACGCCAACGCGCCCGGGCAGATCGTCCTCTCCGGGGTGATCCCGGCGCTGGCCTTCGCCCTGGAGATGAGCAGGACGATCGGCGCTCGCAAGGCGGTGCGGCTGACGGTCAGCGTGGCGAGCCACTCTCCGTTGATGCGTCGCGCTCGCGACGAATTCAGCCAGATACTGGCCAAGGTCCCGTTCCGAGAGCCCCGCGTGCCGATGCTGGGCAACGTTCATGCCACGCTCATCCGCACCGCCGATGGCCTGCGGCGGGAGCTTTCCGAGCACCTCGTCCACGGGGTGCAGTGGACCGACAGCGTGCGCCACATGGCCGCCGACGGGGTGACCGACTTCGTAGAGATCGGTCCTGGGCGCGTGCTCACGGGCCTGATCAAGCGGATCTCGCCAGAGACCGAGACGCACGCACTCGATGCGCCCGGCAACGGCGCCCTGTGGCTCCCCGGCTCCCTCGAGGCGACTGCGTGACCGCACGACGGGTGGTCGTCACCGGCATCGGGGTCGTCTCACCGGTCGGAATCGGGGCCGGCGTGTCGTGGGACAACCTGGTCGCGGGCCGATCCGGCATTGCCGACATCACCCTCTTCGACACGACCGACTACGAGATCCACGTCGCAGGCGAGGTCAAGGGCTTCGACGCCACGCAGTACATGGACGGCAAGGACGCCCGGCGCCACGACCGCAACACGCATTTCGCGGTAGCCGCCAGCGGTGAGGCACTCAAGGATGCCGGCCTGCTGAACGCCGACGGCATGCTCGACACCGCCCAGGCCGATGCGGACCGCTTCGGGATGATCGTGGGGACCGCGATCGGTGGAATCGGGATGATCGCCGACGGACTGGCCACGCTGAACGAGCGCGGGCCGGGCCGTGTCTCTCCGTTCCTGCTGCCGCACATGATCCCCGACGCCGCATCGGGGATGGTCGCCATCCAGTACGGGATTCGCGGGCCGAACCTCGCGGTGGTCAGCGCCTGCGCCACCGGCGGCCACGCCATCGGCGAGGCGATGGAGACGATCGTGCGCGGTCAGGCCGACCTGATGCTGGGCGCCGGCACGGAGGCCGTGATCGTGCCGATCGCATTCGCGGGCTTCGGCCAGATGCGAGCCCTCGGCTCCCCGATCGACCCGGACACCGGCGCCTACGACCCAACCATCGCGTCGCGCCCCTTCGATCTCACGCGCAACGGCTTCGTCGTGTCCGAGGGAGCATCGGTGCTGGTACTCGAAGAGCTCGAGCACGCCAGGGCGCGTGGCGTGACGCCGATCGCCGAGGTGATCGGCTACGGCTCCTCGTCGGATGCGTTCCACATGGCGGCGCCTGCCGAGCGGGGCGAGGGGAGCCAGCGCTCGATGAAGGCGGCCCTGGAGCGGGCCGGGATCGGGCCCGAGGCGGTCGACTACGTCAACGCCCACGGCACCAGCACGCCGCTCAACGACCGGTACGAATCGGCCGCAATCAGCGCGGTCTTCGGCGAGCACGCCTCCAGCCTGGCGGTCAGCTCTACCAAGAGCATGACCGGCCACATGATGGGCGCGGCCGGAGCCTTCGAGGCCTTCGTGTGCGCCCGCGTGGTGCAGACCGGCTGCATCCCGCCGACCATCAACCTGCGGCACCCCGATCCCGAGCTGACACTCGACTACGTGCCCAACACGGCTCGCCAGACCGAGAGTCGGGTGGCGCTCTCCAACTCGATGGGACTGGGTGGGCACAACAGCACGCTGATCCTGGCCCGGGTCGAGGCATGAGCGCCACCCGATGAGCCGCGATCCGGCCCGTCGAGCGGTCGTGACCGGGATGGGTGCCATCACACCGATCGGCAACGACCCCGACACCTTCTGGGCGAACCTGCTCGCGGGGGTGAGCGGCGTGGCCGCGATCAGCGCCTACGACGCGTCAGCCGAGGAAGTGCGCATCGCCGCCGAGGTCAAGGGCTTCGACCCGGCCACCTGGATCGACTTCAAGCAGGCCCGTCGCATGAGCCGCTTCAGCCAGTTCGCCGTGGCCGCAGCTGCCCAGGCGATCGAGGACGGCGGGCTCGAGGTGACCGATGCCAACCGCAACGACATCGGGGTCATCGTCAACACCGGTGGCGGCGGCATCGGCGACGTGGCGCTTGGCGAGCGCGTCTTCCTGGAGCAGGGCGGCAAGCGGGTCAGCCCGTTCATGGTGCCGATGCTCTCTCCGTCCATGGCGGCCTGCCAGATCAGCATCCAGAACGGGCTGCACGGGCCGGTGATCGCGTCGGTCGCGGCCTGCGCCTCGGGGGTCCAGGCACTGATCGACGCGCAGCGGCTGATCGAGCATGGCGACGTCGAGGTGGTCCTTGCCGGTGGGACGGAGAGCGCCATCCTGCCGGTCGCTTTTGCTGCGCTGGCCAACATGGGCGCGCTCTCGAAGCGCAACGACGATCCGGCCGGCGCCTCCCGCCCCTTCGACGCCGATCGCGACGGCTTCGTCTTCGGCGAGGGTGCGGCGGTGCTGATGGTGGAGTCCGCCGAGCATGCCGAGCGCCGGGGGGCCCGGATCATCGCCGAGGTCGCGGGGGGCGCGATGACCGGTGACGCCTACCACATCAGCGCACCTGACCCGAGCGGGGACGGCGCGACGCGGGCCATGGTCAAGGCGCTGCGCGATGCCGGCGTCGAGCCCGAGGAGGTCGACTACGTGGCCGCCCACGGCACGAGCACGCCACTCAATGACGCGACCGAGACGAAGGCGATCCACTCAGCCTTCGGGGAGCACGCAGGACACCTGGCGGTGAGCAGCAACAAGAGCATGGTCGGACACACGCTCGGGGCGGCCGGGGCGATCTCGGCGGTTGTCGCCGTGTGCGCCATCCGCGACGGGATGATCCCCCCGACCATCAACTACTCGACGCCCGATCCCGACTGCGACCTCGACTACGTGCCAAACACCGCCCGCAAGGCGCCGGTGGGCACCGCGATCATCAACGGCTTTGGCTTCGGCGGTCAGAACGCCGTGGCCGTCTTCCGGCGCTACGAGTCGCCCGGCTAGCCCTCGGTCGGGTCGCCGGTGACGTACAGCTCCGGCTCGAACCGGGGACCGCGCCCCGGGAGCGACGCGACCCAGTCTCGGAGCGCGCTCTCGACCGTAGAGAAGGCGAGCTCGTCCCATGGGATCTCGTCCGGCCCGAAGGCGCGGACCTCGCTCGTCTCCACCCCCGGCAGCACCTCGCCGCCAACCACCATCGCCTCGTAGATGAGGGTCACCACCCCGGCATACGGCCGCGAGTAGGCGCCCAGCAGCCGCCCCACCTCGACCCGCAGCTGCGTCTCCTCCTCCGTTTCGCGCCGGGCTCCCTCCTGCGCAGCCTCTCCCAGCTCCAGGAAGCCGCCGGGGTACGTCCATCGTCCGGCACCCGGCTCGATCGAGCGCCGCGCGAGGTGCACGCGACCATCGCGCACCGGCAGTGTTCCGACGACGAGCCTCGGGTTGCGCCAGGTGACATGACCGTCCGGACAGACGAGCCGGGGCCGGTGGTCCTCCTCCAGCACGCGCTCGACGAGGGCCTTGCCACATGCCGGGCAGAAGGCGGGCTCCTCGCCCAGGGTCAGGGGCCAGGATTCGCTGGCGTCGCGCTGCGGCATCGGGCTCATGGTAGACAGGAGGCATTACCTCGGTCGGACTTGGTCGACAGAACATCGCGGCGTCGGCCATCATGCCCAGTGCGGAGGATCAAACGATGAACAGGGTGACCCAGGTCCTGGTCGTCATCGGAGCGTTTGGGGTGGTGGGGATCGTGGGTTTGGGCGCCCTCTCACGCGAGAGGCTCGAGCAGGCGAGAGCGCCAGAGCCCACTCCGGTCCCGCTGGTCACCTTCGGCGCGGCGCCTGAAGGCTGGGCGGTGGGCGCGGACGATGCAGTGCTCACGCTCGCGCGAGGCCCGGTAGCGGGCAGGGCCACGGTCGCCCGGATCACCGTCTGCCGCAATGCGTACGCCGTGGCCGCGGACGGTGCGCTGGCCCACGGCCTGGACACCGATGCGACCGCCTTCGCCTTCGGCCTGGCGAGACGCGACGACCTTCGGAAGGTGCTCGAGCCACACGCCGTGACGCTTGCTGGCCTGGACGGCTTCTACCTGGACATCACCATCGCCAAGCCCAGCCAGTTCGCGGGCGAGACCGACACCTGGC
>DATCQR010000001.1:0-1922 GCA_036569405.1 Candidatus Limnocylindria bacterium | reverse complement strand
GCCGGTGGTTCTCTTCGTCCTGCTCGGCGGCGTCTTCTCGGATCGGTACGACCGACGCTGGTTGATGATCGGCGCCGATTGCGTACGGGCCGCTGCGATCGGCGTGCTGGGTGTCCTGTCGATCGGCGGCGTGATCGAGATCTGGCACATCGTCGCGTTGATCGCCTTTGTCGGCCTGGGCGACGCGTTCTTCAACCCGGCTTCGACGGCGATCGTCCCTGATCTCCTCCGCGACGACCAGCTGCCGCGTGCCAACGCCCTCCAGGCGCTGGTGCGCCCGATGATGATCCGGCTGGTGGGACCTGCGGTTGGGGGGTTGGTGGTCGCCGGCGTCGGACCGGGAACGGCCTTCCTGGTCGATGGGTCCAGCTTCGTGCTGTCGGCGATCGCGATCGCGTTCATCGGCGCCCGTCCCAGCCGACAGGTGGTCTCGCATGGGCTGCGCCAGGCGATCGCCGAGGTGGGGGAGGGCCTCGCCTTCGTGCGGCGCAATCCATGGTGCTGGGCGACCCTCCTCTCGGCCATGTTCAGCCTGCTCGTCTTCATCGGCCCGATGCAGGTCCTGCTCCCGTTCCTGGTGAAGAACCAGCTTGGCCTGGGTCCGGACGCGCTCGGTGCGATCTTCGCGGTGGGGGGCGTGGGCTCGATCGCGGCAGCCCTGGCGGTGGGTCACTGGGGTCTTCCACGGCGACGCATCACGATCATGTACGCGGCTTGGGCGGGTGGCATCGCCCTTTTCGCCGGATACGGTGTCATGAACTCGGTGTGGCAGGCCCTCGTCATCGGCTTCGTCACCGCGGCGCTCTTCGAGCTGGGTCAGATCATCTGGATCACGCTGCTCCAGACGCTCGTGCCGCGAGAGCTGCTCGGGCGCGTGTCAAGCCTTGACTGGCTGGTCTCCACCGGCCTTGTCCCGCTTTCATTCGCGCTGACCGGGCCCGTGGCGGCTTGGCTGGGACCGGGGCCAACCATGATTGCGGCCGGGCTGGTCGGCTCATTGCTGATGGGGGCCCTCCTGTTCGTTCCGGGCGTTCGTGATCCGGAGCGTCGCGAGATTCCGCTGGCTGAGACAGCCCAGGACATGACGTGACCGGCGACCAGCCACTGCGCATCGCGATCTTCGGCGAGACCTACCTGCCCTACCTGTCGGGCGTGACCGTATCGACCGAGGCACTCGCCCGCGGCCTGGGTGCCGCGGGGCACGAGGTGCTGCTGGTCGTCCCGCGGCCGGCCGTGGGGAGCGAGCCGTGGACCGCCGGCGCCTCGGGCCCCGACCCGCGCATCGCATGGCTGCCGTCGTTCCAGGCGCCGGGTTCGGCCCCCCGCGGCTATCGGGTGCCGAAGCCGATCCCCTCAGCGGCGCTCGAGGCTGCGGCCGCCTTTGCGCCGCAGATCGTGCACGCACAGTCGCCATTCACGTCGGGGCTCATGGCGCGACGCCTGGCGCGGCGGCGCCACGCGCCGCTCGTCTTCACGCATCACACCCGCTTCGGCGATTACCGCCACTACCTCGGAGCGCTGGCGGTTCCCGGCTCGGCGCTGATGGACGCGTACCTGCGCCGGTTCTGGCGGAGCTGCGCCGCGATCGTGGCCCCCGGCAACGAGCTGGCGGGGGAGATCGCCGATCGCGTGGGTCAGCGGCCGCTGCCGCTGGTGCGGACCATCCCCACCGGCATCGACGTTGCGGCAATGGCGGCGCTGCCCGCCGTCGACCCACGTGCGGTAGCCGGTTGGCCCGTCGACTCGGTCATCCTTGCGACCCTTGGCCGACTGGCCCCGGAGAAGAGCGTGGACCTCGTCCTCGAAGCCTTCGCCGATGTCGCCGCTACCGACCAGGCGGTTCGCCTGCTCATGATCGGAGGCGGTCCGTCCGAGTCATCGCTCCGTCGGCGGGCCGCGGAGCCTGACCTGCTAGGCAGGGT